>NZ_JALJRH010000040.1:0-696 GCF_024519775.1 Micrococcus sp. Mcc28
CGCCCGTTGCGCATCGCCATCATCGGTGCCGGACCCGCCGGGGTGTACACGGCGGACATCCTGACCAAGGAGGAACGGGACTTCCGGGTCAGCATCGACCTGTTCGACCGGTACCCGGCCCCGTTCGGCCTCATCCGCTACGGGGTGGCCCCGGACCATCCGCGCATCAAGGGCATCGTCACCGCCCTGCACAAGGTCATGGACCGCGGGGACATCCGTTTCCTCGGGAACGTGGACTACGGCACGGACCTGAGCCTGGCGGATCTGCGTCGGCATTACGACGCGATCGTGTTCTCCACCGGGGCCGTGCGGGACGCGGCCCTGGACGTTCCCGGGGTGGAGTTGGCCGGCTCGTTCGGTGGCGCCGACTTCGCGTCCTGGTATGACGGGCACCCGGATGTGCCGCGGCACTGGCCGTTGGAGGCCACGCAGGTGGCGGTGATCGGCAACGGGAACGTGGCCCTGGATGTGGCCCGGATCCTGTCCAAGCATGCCGAGGACCTGCTGCCCACCGAGATCCCGGACAACGTGTACCGGGACCTGGCCGCCTCCCCGGTCACGGATGTGCACGTGTTCGGCCGGCGCGGGCCGGCGCAGGTGAAGTTCACCCCGCTGGAGCTGCGGGAGCTGGCGCACTCCCGGGATGTGGACATCGTGTTGTACGAGGAGGACTTCGACTTCGATGAGGCCTCGGAG
>NZ_JALJRH010000041.1:0-542 GCF_024519775.1 Micrococcus sp. Mcc28
CGGGCTCTCGCTCCCTGCTCTCGGCCCGCCCCTTCTCCCTTTTCTCCTCTTTTCCTTTTTCCTTTTCCTCTTCCCTTCCCTTCCCTTCCCTCCCCTTTTTTCCCCTCTCCTTCTCCTTCTCTTTCCTCCTTCCCTTCCCTTCTCTTTCTCCCTCCTCTCCTTCCTTCTCCCCTCCCCTCTTTCTCTTCCTTTCCCCCCCTTCTTCCTTCCCCCTCCTCCTCCTCCCTCCCCCCTCCCTTCTCTTCCTTTTCTTTCCTCCTCTTCTCCTCCTTCTTTCTTTCCCTCCCTTCCCTCCTCTTTCTTCCCTTCCTCCCTTCCTTCCCCTCCCTTTTCCTTTTCCCCTTCTTCCCTCCCCTTCCTTTCTCTTCCCCTTTTCCCCCTCTTTTTCTCCCTCCCCTTTCCCCTTCCCTTCTTCTCCTCCTTCTTCTCTTTCTTCTTCCTCCTCCCCTTCCCCTCTCCTTCTCCTCTCCCTTTTTCCTCTCTTCTTCTCTCTCTCTTCCTTCTCCCCTTCCTCTTCCTCTTCTGGCCGGGCCCCCACGGCT
>NZ_JALJRH010000042.1:0-540 GCF_024519775.1 Micrococcus sp. Mcc28
GGGAAGAGGAGGGGGGAGAAAGGGAAGGAGGAAGAGGGAGAGAGAGGGAGAGGGGGGGAGGAGAAGAGAGAGGAGAGAAGGAGAAGGAGGGGGGAGGAAAGAGGAAGGAGAAGAGAGGAAGAAGAGGAGAGGAAGAAAAGAGAAAGGAAAAGGAGGGAGGAGAAAGAAAGGAGAGAGGAGAGGAAGGAAGAGAGGGAGGAGAAGGAGAAAGGGAAAGAGAGGAGGAGAGGAGAGGGAGAAAAGAAGAAGAGGAAAAGAGAGAAGAAGGAGAGGGGAGAAGGGAGAAGGCAGAGGAGAGAGGAGGAAAAAGAGGAGGAAAGGAAGGAGAAGGAGGAGGAGGAGGAGGAAGGAGAAGAGGAGAGAGAAGAGAGGAAAGGAGAGGAGAAAGAGAGGAAGAGAGGAGAGAGGAAAGAGAAAGAGGGAAAAGGGAAAGGGGAAGGGGGAGAGGCCGGGAGGCCGGAGCCGGGGGAGGCGCCGGGACCGCGGGGATCGCCGTCGTCCGCGGGCGGCGGTGCGCCGTCGGCGCGCTGATGGGGTTCC
>NZ_JALJRH010000043.1:0-508 GCF_024519775.1 Micrococcus sp. Mcc28
CTGGCCAGCATGTGGACGGCCTCGCCGTGGCGGTGTGCACGGTGGACGGCCACCAAAAAGAAGAAGGGGAGAAAGAGAAAGAAGGAGAGAGGAAGGAGGGAGAAAAGGAAAGAAAAGAAGAGGGGGGGAGGAAGAGGAAGAGGAGAGGAGGGAGAGGAGAGAAGAGGAAGAGGAGGAGGGAGAGAAAGAAGAGGAGGGGGAGAAAGAGAAGGAGAAGGGGAGAGAGGGGGAAAGATAAGAGGAAAAGGGAGGGAAAGGGAAGAAGGAGAGAAGAGAAGAGAAAAAAAAGAGAAGAAAGAAGGAGAAGGAGGAAAAGAAGGGAGAAAGGGGAAGAGAAAGAGGGAGGGAAGGGAGGAGAGAGAGGAAGAGGGGGGAAAGGAAGGGAGGAAAAAAAGGAGAAGAGGGAAGAAGGAGAAGAAAAGGAAAGAGGAAAGAGGAAGGGAAAAAAGAAGGGAAAAAAGGGAGAGGGGGAAAGAAAAGGGAGGAAGAAAGAAGAGGAAATAAAAAA
>NZ_JALJRH010000044.1:0-451 GCF_024519775.1 Micrococcus sp. Mcc28
GCGAGGAAAAGAGGGAAAGAAAAGAAGAGAGGAAGAGAGGAAGGAGAAGAAGAGGGGAAAGAAGAGGAGGAAGGGGGGAGGGAGAGAGAAGGAAGAAAAGAGAGAAAGAGGAGAAAGGGAAGAGGAAGGAAGAGAGGAAAGGAAGAAAGAGGGAAAAAAGAGGGAAAGAGAGGAAGAAGGAGGGGAGAAGGAGGAAAAGGAGGAGAGAAAGAAGGAGAAGAGGAGAAGGAAAAAGAAAAGGAGAAAAAAAGAAAGGAAGGGGAAGAGAGGAGGGAAGAGAGGGAGAGAGGGAGGGAGAAGGGAAAAGAAGGGGGGAAAGAGGAGAGGGAAGAAAAGAGGAGAAGAGGAGAAGGGAAAGGGAGAGAAGAAGAGGGGAGAGGGGAAGGGGAAGAAGAGGAGAGGGAGGGGAGAGGAGGGAAGAAGAAGAAGGAAACCACACGGGGCGGGCAGA
>NZ_JALJRH010000045.1:0-428 GCF_024519775.1 Micrococcus sp. Mcc28
AAGGGAGGAGGAGGAAGAGAAGAAAGAGGGAGAGGAAAAAAGGGAGAGGAAAGAGGAAGAGAAGGGGAGAGAGAGGGAAAGGAAGAAAAGAGAGAAAAGGGGGGAGAAGGAAGAGGAAAAAGAGGAAAGAGGAAGAAGGGGAGAAGGGGGAGAAAAGGAAAGGAGAAGAAGGGAGAAGGAGGGGAGAGGAGAAAAAAGGGGGGAAGAGAAAGGGAAGGGAAAAGGGAGGAAAAAGGGAGGAAGGGAGGAAGGAGGGGGAAGAGAGGGGAAAAGAGAGGAGGGGGAGAAGAAGGAGAGGAGGGAAGAGGAGGGGGAGGGAGAGGAAAGAGAAAGGAAGGGGGAGGGAGGAGAAAGAAGAAGAAAAGAAGGAGAGTGGGGAAGAGGGAAGGGAGAGAGGGAGGAAATAGAATTAACGGGGCAGACGGCCA
>NZ_JALJRH010000046.1:0-425 GCF_024519775.1 Micrococcus sp. Mcc28
GAGCCCACCGCGTTGAGGTACTTCGCGATGGCCTTGCTCTTGGCCGGGGACTCCCCGCTGCCCCGCTTCTTGCCCTCGGGCCCGGCCGCGGTCCCTTCCTCTTTTTTCTTTTCCCCCTTTTCCTCCTTTTCCTTTCTTTCTTCTTTTCCTTTTCCTCCTCTCTCCTCCCCCTTTCCTCCTTTTTCTTCCTTCCCCCCCTCTTCTTTCTCTCTTCCCCCTCTCCCTCCCTTCTCCTTCCCTTCCTCTTTCCTCCTCTTTTTCTTCCTCTCTTCTTTCCCTTTCTTCTCTTTCCTCTCTTTCCCTTTTCTTCTCCTTCCTCCTCTCTTCCTCCTTCTCCCTTCCTTTTTCCCCTTCTTCCCTTCCTCTCCCTTCCCTTTCCCTTCTTCTCTTCTCCCCCTTCTCTCCCCTTCTTTTCCCTCTCCCTT
>NZ_JALJRH010000047.1:0-422 GCF_024519775.1 Micrococcus sp. Mcc28
CGGCCTGGTAGTTGATGTCATGGCCTGGCCCGTCCGTGCGGTCCCCGTCGTCTCCTTTTCTTTCCCCCTTTCCTCTCCTCCTTTTTCTTTCTCTTCCTTCTTCTTCTTCCCTTCCCCTCCTTCTCCTCTCCCCTTCTCTTTTTTCTTTTCTTCCCCCTTCCTCCTCTTCCCTCTTTTCCTTCTCTCCTCTTCCCCCTCTTCCCCCCTCCTTTCCTCTTTCCCCCCCCTCCCCCTCCCCTCTTTTTCCCCTCTCCCTTCCCCCCTCCTTTCTTTCTTTCCTTTCCCTTTTTTCCCCTCTTCTCCTTTCTCCTTCTTCCTCTCCCCCTCTTCCCCCTCCTCTTCCTCCGGCCCGCCGGGCCTTTTCTTTCCTTTCCCCTCTTCTCGACCTTACTTTCTAATATTTCCTCCCCTACTACTTTCTC
>NZ_JALJRH010000048.1:0-408 GCF_024519775.1 Micrococcus sp. Mcc28
GGAAGAGAAGGGAGAAAGGAAGAGAGGAGGGAGGAAGGAAGAGAGAGGGAGAAAGAGAAGAGGAGAGGAGAAGAAAGGGAGGGGAGAAGGGAAGAAAGGGAGGAGGGAGGGAGGGAAGAGGGAGAGGAGAGGAAGAGAGGGGAAAAAGGAGGGGAGGAAGGAGAAGGAAAGAGGGAAGAGGAAAAGGGAAGAAGGAGGGGAGAGAAAAGAGGGGAGAGGAAGAAGGGGAAGAAAGGGAAGGAGAGGGGGGGGGAAGGGGAGGAGGAGAGGAAAGAAGGAGAGGGGGAGGAAGAAGAAAAGAGGAAGAAGAAAGAGGGAAAGGAAGGGGAAAGGAAAGAGGGGGGAAAAAAGAAAGAAAAGGGTAAGAGAGAAGGAAAAAAAGTTAGAGAAGAAGAAGGAGAGAGTAAG
>NZ_JALJRH010000049.1:0-395 GCF_024519775.1 Micrococcus sp. Mcc28
GGGGCGGATCCGGTGGTGCCGGCCCCCGAGCGAGACCACCTTGGCGGTGAAGTCCACGGCCCGGTAGTTGTTCCCGTTGTCCGTGACCACCCGGTCCACGGTGATGCCGTGGGCGGCGAAGAACGCGCGGGCCCGGCAGAAGAACCCGATCGTGGTCACCGCCTTCTCGTCCTCCAACGCCTCGGTGTAGGCCAGGCGGGTGTACCCGTCGATCGCCGAGTGCAGGTAGGTGTAGCCGACCCGCCGGCCAGGCCCGCGCTTGGAAGCACGGCCTGCTTCACTGTCACGTCCGTGAGCACGCCAGCCGCCCCCGTCTGGGATCTTCCCGATCTTCTTCACATCCAGGTGCACCATGTGCCCCGGGCCGCGGGCGGTGATCTTCTGGGGTCGTTGGC
>NZ_JALJRH010000004.1:0-171454 GCF_024519775.1 Micrococcus sp. Mcc28
GGCTACCTAACCCCAGCCGAGTACGCTCGGCAGTGCACCCATCAAATGGAAACCGGCGACTCACAGAACGTCCGGACCGAATGAAGGGGGCGGCTCAGAACCTGATGGCCGAGGCCGCCCGGCAGACCACCGGCTACAGGTTCGCCTCCACCGAAGACCGGGAAGCGATCGTCGGCCTCGTGGTCGACGCCGCCGAGTCCGTGTCGCTGCGGCTGACCCCGCCCGAGCTCGCTTCGAGCCCCGCGGCGTTCCGCCGCCCGGATGGCACATCAGTGTTCCGGCCGAAGCACTCGGCCGTGTTCTCCTCCGAGGTTCTGCTGGCGGCCGAAGACCGCCTCCTCGAGCGCGCCCGCACCACTACCGGCCCGACCGTGCCGTTGGCGACGGTAGAGCGGATCACGGCCCGGCCCGACCGGGAGGGCCGCACCCTCGGCCCGGACCAGGCGGACGCGTTGGCGAGGATCGCGCTGTCAGGCCGGATGATCGACGTGCTCGTAGGGCCGGCCGGGGCTGGGAAGACGACGGCGATGAACGCGCTGCGCCGAGCGTGGGAGCACGAGCACGGCCGAGGCTCTGTCGTCGGCCTCGCTCCGTCCGCGGTCGCGGCGCACGTCCTCGCCGACGACCTCGGGATTGCCGCCGAGAACACGGCGAAGTGGCTGGACACCCACGACCGCACCGGGGCCACGTTCCGCCGGGGGCAGCTCGTCATCGTCGATGAGGCGTCGATGGCCGGCACCCTCGCCCTCGACCGCATCACCGCCCTCGCCACCGCGGCCGGGGCGAAGACGTTGGTCGTCGGGGACTACGCTCAGCTCCAGTTGCCGACCGCGGCCGGCGCCTACGCGATGCTCGTCCACGACCGGGATGACGCCCCCGAGCTCACCGCCGTGCACCGCCTCGCCCACGCCTGGGAGAAGACTGCCTCCCTCGGCCTGCGCCACGGCGACACCAGCGTCATCAACGCCTACGCGGACCACGGCCGCATCGCCGAAGGCGACAGCGAGGCGATGGTCGAAGTCGCCTACCGGGCGTGGCGCGCCGACACGCTGGCCGGGCGGGCGGCGGTGCTCGTGGCCGACTCCAACGAAGCCGTGCTCGCCCTCAACCGGCGAGCCCGCGCCGAGCTGATCCTTGACGGCATCGTGAACGCCCTCCGCGAAGTCGAACTGCACGACGGCACCCGCGCCGCCGCCGGGGACACCGTCATCACCCGACACAACGACCGGCGCCTGCGCTCCGGGCGTGGCTGGGTCAGCAACAGCAACAGGTGGACGGTCACCGACGTCCGCGACGACGACTCCCTCGCCCTCCGCCGTGCTGGCCGGAAGCGAGGTGGCTCCGTCGTGATCCCGGCCGACTACGCGGCCGAGCATCTGGAGCTCGGCTACGCCGTCACGTCGCATTTTCGGAGAAGTATGAACGGTCTGGACGCCTGGGGGTCAAGAGGTCGTGGGTTCAAATCCCGCTAGCCCGACCACGTCGACGAAGCCGGAGTTCAGCAGTTCGGGGCTCCGGCTTCGTCGTACCCGGCGCGGAGCAGCCTGGTCCGCCACTCTCCGTCGGTCGGGCGGGGCGGTTCAGGACGCGAACAGCACGTGCGTGTCCGGCACGACGGCCCGGCCGCCAAGGGCCGTGAGCTCCAGCAGGCAGGCCGCGCCCACCACCTCCGCGCCCCGCGCCTCGATGAGCCGTCGGCCGGCGGCGAGGGTGCCGCCCGTGGCGAGGACGTCGTCGAGCAGGAGCACCCGTGACCCGGCCCGCAGGTCTTCCGACACCTCGATGCTCGCGTTCCCGTACTCCAGCGTGTAGTCCGCACGGGCCGCGGGAGCCGGGAGGCGCCCGGCCTTGCGCAGCGGCACGAGGCCGGTGCCGGTCAGGACGGCGGCCGCCCCGGCGAGCAGGAACCCGCGGGCCTCGAGGCCGGCCACGAGGTCGAACCGCCCCTCGAACGGCGCCACCAGGGCTTCGACGCACGCCCTCAGGGCGCGGGCGTCCGCGAGCAGGGGCGTGATGTCCTGGAAGGCCACGCCCGGGCTGGGATGGTCGGGGACCACGCGGATGAGGGAGCGGGCACGGGCGATCTCGGAGGTGACGGACACGGCCTCCACTCTAGGACGGACGCCGCGCGGGCAGCGGATGTGATCGGCGTCACCGGGCAGGGAGTTTGCCCTGACTCCCTCGGAGGAGGACAGTGGATCGGTGGAAAATCCCCAGAATCCTCTCGCGGGCCGCGTGCCCGACGTCGAGCCGCCCGCCCGCGTGGCGGCGTCGACGGCCACCCGTCCCGACGACGCCACCCCCGACTGGCGCGGCCGCCCGTTCCTCGGCCAGCCCGGCCCGCTGGCGAACCTGTTCTCCGTGGAGCTGTGGGAGCGCTTCTCCTTCTACGGCATGCAGGCCATGCTCGTGTACTACATGTCCTGGACCGCCGCGGAGGGCGGCCTCGGGATCGACCCGGCCGTGGCCACGGGCATCGTCGGCGCCTACGGCGGCATGGTGTACGTGTTCTGCATCCTCGGCGGCTGGGTCGCCGACCGCCTGCTCGGCTCCGAGCGCACCATGTTCATCAGCGCCGTCGGGATCATGTTCGGCCACATCGCGCTGGCCCTCGTCCCGGGTGTCCCGGGCCTGGCCCTCGGCCTCGTGCTCGTCGCCGTCGGCTCGGGCGGCCTCAAGGCCAACGCCACGAACCTCGTCGGCTCCCTGTACTCCCGCGAGGACCCCAAGCGCGACGCCGGCTTCTCCATCTTCTACATGGGCGTGAACATCGGCGCCCTCTTCGGCCCGCTGCTGACCGGCCTGGCGCGGGACACGCTGGGCTTCCACGTCGGCTTCGGCCTCGCCGCCGCCGGCATGGCCATCGGCCTGGCGCAGTACGCCCTGACCCGCAAGAACCTGCCCACGGACGTGCACCGGGTCCCGGATCCGCTGCCGCGGTCGCAGTACGGCCGCTGGGGCCTGATCGGCCTGGGGATGGTCGCCGTCGTCGTGGTCCTGTTCCTCACGGGCGTCGTCACCCTGGGCAACCTCTCCGACGCCGTCGTCGTGCTCGCCGCCGTCGCGGCCATCGCGATCTTCGCCGTCCTGCTGACCTCCACGAAGGTCACGGAGGAGGAGCGCTCGCGCGTGAAGGCGTTCATCCCGCTGTTCATCGGCACGTCCGTGTTCTTCGCCCTCTTCCAGCAGCAGTTCACCGTGATCGCGCTGTACTCCGAGCACCGCCTCGACCGGAACCTGTTCGGCTGGCTCATGCCCATGGAGTGGGTCAACTCCATCAACCCGATCTTCATCATCGTGTTCGCCCCGGTGTTCGCCGCGCTGTGGACCAAGCTGGGCGCCCGCCAGCCCGCCACCCCGGTGAAGTTCGGCATCGGCATCGTCCTGATCGGCATCGCCTTCCTGCTGTTCATCCCGGTGGCCGACGTCGTCGCCGTGCCGCTGCTGTGGCTGACGCTGATCCTCTTCGTCTGCACCATGGGCGAGCTGCTCGTCTCCCCGGTGGGCCTCTCCCTGGCCACCAAGGTCGCCCCGCGCAGCTACCCGGTGATGATGGTGTCGCTGTACAACCTGTCCGTCGCCCTGGGCACGGCCCTGGCAGGCTCCCTGGCCGGCTCCTACTCGGAGCAGAACGAGGTGGGCTACTTCGGCATGATCGGTGCGGTCACCCTGGGCGTGGGCCTGCTCGTGCTGGCCATCGCCAAGCCGGTGCGTCGCGGCATGCGCGGCGTGCTCTGAGCGCGCCAGTGGCGCGAATCACGCGCCGCTCGGTAGTCTGCGAGACGACGTCATCACTCCCGACCACACAAAGGACGCGCACTCCATGAGCTCCATCCCCGAAGGCCTGAAGTACTCCGCCGAGCACGAGTGGATCGCCGAGGCCGGTGCCGCCGGCACGGTCCGCGTGGGCATCACCGACTTCGCCCAGGATGCGCTGGGTGACGTCGTCTACGTGGACCTGCCGGAGGTCGGCACCGAGGTCACCGCGGGCACCGCGGTGGGCGAGGTCGAGTCCACGAAGTCCGTCTCGGACATCTACGCCCCGGTCTCCGGCACCGTGGCCGCCGTCAACGACGAGCTCGACGGCGAGCCCGGCCTGGTCAACTCTGCCCCCTACGAGGGCGGCTGGCTGTTCGAGATCACCCTCGCGGACGAGGCCCAGCTCGAGGGCCTCATGGACGCCGAGGGCTACGCCTCGCACACCAGCTGAGCCCCGTCCGCCGTCGCCCCGTCGCTGGCCGGCGGGGCGACGGCGTCCCCTTCGTCTCTCCATCCGGCGCCGCGGCGCCGGCCCCCGCACAGGAGCACCCCATGAACCAGCCCGGACGTGAACCGGACCTGTCCACCTCCGCCATCAACCTCACCGAGCTGGCGCCGCTGGTCTCGGCGGACCTCACCCGCGAGGAGTCGGACGCGATCCGCGCCCTCCCGGCCGGTTCCGCGCTGCTGCTCGCCCACGAGGGCCCGGACCAGTCCGCCCGCTTCCTGCTGGACGAGGACGTGGTCTCCGTGGGGCGCCACCCGGACGCGGACATCTTCCTCGACGACGTCACGGTCTCCCGTCGTCACGCGGAGTTCCGGGCCGAGGACGGCGGCCATCGGCTCGTGGACCTGAACTCCCTCAACGGCACCTTCGTGAACCACGACCGCGTGGACGAGATCCTGCTGCGCTCCGGGATGCACGTGCAGATCGGCAAATACCGGCTCACGTACTACGCCGCACCGGCGCGGGGCTGAGCCGTCATCCCCGTGACCGATCCGCGCCCGCGACCCGACGCCGTCCCCGCCGCCCGCCCTGCGGGCCGGCTGGGCATCGGCGAGGTCGTGGCCGCCCTCGAAGCCGAATTCCCCGGCGTCACCGCGTCCAAGGTGCGCTTCCTGGAGGACCGCGGCCTCGTCCTGCCCGAGCGGACTCCCGCCGGCTACCGGCGCTTCCGGCCCGGGGACGTGGACCGGCTCCGGTTCGTCCTCGCCCTGCAGCGCGACCACTTCCTGCCGCTCAAGGTCATCGCCGACCACCTGGCCGCGCTGGACCGCGGCGAACGCCCCACCGGCCTGCCCGGAACCGCGGCGGTCCCGGCGTCCTCGGACGCGGAGCGGCTCGGCCGCGAGGTCGCCGGGGGTCGCCGGTCGTGGACCCGCGCCGAGCTCGCCGCCGAATCCGGTGCGGGCGAGGAGCTGCTGGCCGAGCTGGATCAGTACTCGCTCCTGCCCGTCGATCCCGACGGCGGCTACCCGAGCCACGCGATGGACGTGGCCCGGGCCGCCGTCGTGCTCGCGGGCCACGGCCTGGAGCCCCGGCACCTCCGCCCGCTGCGGGCCGCGGCCGACCGCGAACTGGGCCTGGTGGAGCGCGCCGTCGCCCCGCTGCAGGCCCGCCGCGACGCCGGCACCCGCCCCCGCGTGGCCCGCTCGGCACGCGAGATCGCGCAGGCCAGCCTGCGGCTGCATGCGGCCCTCGTGGCCGTGGGACTGGAGCAGTGGGATGACTGAGCCGCGCCCCGTGCCCGCCGACGACGCCGGCGACGTGCCGCTCTCCGTGCTCGGCGTGCGTGTCGAGCTGCCCGAACAGCACCACGTGATCCTGCTGGTGGATCCGCCCGGCCGCACGATGGTCCCGCTGTGGGTGGGCGCGCCCGAGGCCGCCGCCGCCGCGCTCGCGCTCGAGGGCGTCCGCGCGCCCCGGCCCCTCACCCATGAGCTGCTCCTGGCCGCCGTCGACGCCCTGGGCGCCGAGGTCGTGCGGGTGCGCCTCACCGAGGTCCGGGACGAGGTCGTGCACGCCGAGCTCGTGCTCTCCACGGGCGCCCGGGTCGACGCCCGCGCGTCGGACGCCGTCGTGGTCGCCCTGCGCGCCGACGCCCCCGTGCTGGGCAGCCCCGCCGTGCTCGCGGACGCCGGCATGCCGGCGCGGACGGGGGAGGAGGACGCCGGCCAGGAGCGCGCCGTCGAGGACTTCCGCGACTTCCTGGACACCGTGCGCCCCGAGGACTTCGCCTGAGCGGAGCCGGCGCGACACGGCGCGGCCTCGCCGCCGGCTTCGTTGACCGCCCCCGGACCCGCGCGTACCTTCGAGGGGAAGAGGGCCCCGCCACCCGGGGCGCCTCCGTCGCCCTCCCCACGGTCACCGGGGAGCGCCGCCACGGTCACCGGCGGCACACGACGGTCGCGTCCCCCTCCCCGCACCGGGGGCCCCGCACCAGGAGGTTCCCCGTGACACCCACTGCAGGTCCTGGCCGGCCCCCCGCGCTCGGCACCCAGGGCACGCTCTTCGACGAGGGCGCGACCCGGGGCGACGACGTCGGCTTCCGCGGTCCCACCGCGTGCAAGGCCGCCGGCATCACCTATCGCCAGCTCGACTACTGGGCCCGCACGGACCTCGTGGTCCCCACGGTCCGCAGCGCCTCCGGCTCCGGCTCCCAGCGGCTCTACTCGTTCCGCGACATCCTCGTCCTCAAGGTCGTCAAGCGCCTCCTGGACACCGGCGTCTCGCTCCAGCAGATCCGCACCGCCGTGGGCCACCTGCGCGAGCGGGGTGTCGAGGACCTGGCGCAGATCACCCTGATGAGCGACGGCGCCTCGGTGTACGAGTGCACCTCGGCGGACGAGGTCGTGGACCTCGTCCAGGGCGGCCAGGGCGTCTTCGGGATCGCCGTCGGCCGCGTGTGGCGCGAGGTCGAGGGCAGCCTCGCCGAGCTGCCCCGCGAGAGCGTGGTCGGCGCCCCCGAGCCGGGGGACGAGCTGGCCGGGCGGCGTCGGGCCCGCCGCTCCGCCTGATCCTCCACCCCGGGGCGCCCCGGAGGGCCGAGTCAGTCATCTTTCGTCTCGCAGCGGTGACTGTGCGCGACATGAGGCGGAACTCCGGCGCGGTGTGACACACTCCCAACCATGACCGCACCTGTCGAGAACTTCACCCCTCCAGAGGACGCGGCCGGGTCGACCGGAGCCGGCGCCGTCTTCTCCAAGGTCTTGGTGGCCAACCGCGGCGAGATCGCCGTCCGCGCCTTCCGCGCCTGCTACGAGCTGGGCGCCCGCACCGTCGCCGTCTTCCCCTACGAGGACCGCAATTCGATCCACCGCCAGAAGGCGGACGAGGCCTACCGCATCGGCGAGGAGGGCCACCCCGTGCGCGCCTACCTCGACGTGGACGAGATCATC
Organism: Micrococcus sp. Mcc28; assembly: GCF_024519775.1. Lineage (NCBI taxonomy): Bacteria > Bacillati > Actinomycetota > Actinomycetes > Micrococcales > Micrococcaceae > Micrococcus > Micrococcus sp. Mcc28. Next base: position 7,159 of record NZ_JALJRH010000004.1, read on the forward strand.
CGCGTGGCGAAGGACGCCGGGGCCGACGCGATCTACCCGGGCTACGGCTTCCTGTCGGAGAACGCCGGCCTGGCCCGTGCCGCGGCTGAGAACGGGATCACCTTCGTCGGCCCGCCCGCCGACGTCCTCGAGCTGACCGGCAACAAGGTCGAGGCCCTGCGCGCGGCCAAGCGTGCGGGCATCCCCACCCTGGCCTCCTCGGACCCGAGCGCCGACGTCGAGTGGCTCCTGGAGCAGGCCGAGGAGATCGGCTTCCCCATCTTCGTCAAGGCCGTCGCCGGCGGCGGCGGCCGCGGCATGCGCCGCGTCGAGCGCCGCGAGGACCTGCGCGGCTCCCTCGAGGCCGCGATGCGCGAGGCGGACACCGCCTTCGGCGACCCCACCGTGTTCCTCGAGCAGGCCGTCCTGCGGCCGCGGCACATCGAGGTGCAGATCCTCGCCGACGGCGAGGGCAACGTCGTGCACCTCTTCGAGCGGGACTGCTCGCTCCAGCGCCGCCACCAGAAGGTCATCGAGATGGCCCCGGCCCCGAACCTGGACGAGGAGATCCGGCAGGCCCTGCACCGGGACGCCGTCGCCTTCGCCAAGGAGATGGGGTACGTCAACGCGGGCACCGTCGAGTTCCTCGTGGACACGGCGGGCGAGCGTGCGGGCCAGCACGTGTTCATCGAGATGAACCCCCGCATCCAGGTGGAGCACACCGTGACCGAGGAGGTCACGGACGTGGACCTGGTGGGCGCGCAGCTGCGCATCGCCGCCGGCGCCACCCTGCCCGAGCTGGGCATCACCCAGGACGCCCTCCAGGTCCGCGGCTTCGCCATCCAGTGCCGCATCACCACCGAGGACCCGGCCAACGGCTTCCGCCCGGACACCGGCACCATCACCGCCTACCGCTCGGCCGGCGGCTCCGGTGTGCGCCTCGACGGCGGCACCATCTACGCCGGTGCGGAGATCAGCCCCCACTTCGACTCCATGCTGGTCAAGCTCACCTGCCGCGGACGCGACTACGCCACGGCCGTGCGCCGCGTGCGCCGCGCCCTGGCCGAGTTCCGCGTGCGCGGCGTGGCCACCAACATCCCGTTCCTGATGAACGTGATGGACGACCCGCAGTTCGTCAGCGGCGACGTCGCCACGGACTTCATCGACAAGCACCCCGAGCTGGCCACGGTGAACCGCTCCCAGGACCGCGGCTCCAAGGCCCTGCAGTACCTCGTGGACGTCACGGTCAACCAGCCGCACGGCCCGCGCATCGAGGGCATCGACCCCCGCGACCGCCTCCCGGAGCACCCGGGCGACAAGCACCAGGAGCCGGACCGCTCGCCCTTCGACGGCCCGAGCCGGAACGAGGACGCGGCGCCCCCGCACGGCTGGCGTCAGGTGCTGCTGGAGCAGGGCCCCGAGGGCTTCGCCCGCACCCTGCGCGAACAGACCGCGCTGGCCGTCACGGACACCACGTTCCGCGACGCCCACCAGTCCCTGCTGGCCACCCGCGTCCGCACGCGCGACCTGCTGGCCGCCGCGCCCGCCGTCGCGCACACCCTGCCGGGGCTGCTCTCCGTGGAGGCCTGGGGCGGGGCGACGTACGACGTCGCGCTGCGCTTCCTCCACGAGGACCCGTGGCAGCGCCTCGAGCTGCTGCGCGCGGAGCTGCCGAACATCCCGATCCAGATGCTGCTGCGCGGCCGCAACACGGTGGGCTACACGCCGTACCCCACCGAGGTGACGGACGCGTTCGTGGCCGAGGCCGCGGCGTCCGGCGTCGACGTGTTCCGCATCTTCGACGCCCTCAACGACGTCGAGCAGATCACCCCGGCCATCGAGGCGGTGCGTGCCACGGGCACCGCCGTGGCCGAGGCGGCCCTGTGCTACACGGGCAACATGACGGACCCGAAGGAGACGCTCTACACGCTCGACTACTACCTGGGCCTCGCCCGCCGGATGGTCGACGCCGGCGCCCACGTCCTGGCGATCAAGGACATGGCGGGCCTGCTGCGGCCCGCCGCCGCGCGCGAGCTCGTCACCGCCCTGCGCGCCGAGTTCGACCTGCCCGTGCACCTGCACACGCACGACACCGCCGGCGGCCAGCTGGCCACCCTGCTCGCGGCGGCGGAGGCCGGCGTGGACGCCGTCGACGCGGCCACCGCGTCCATGGCGGGCACCACGAGCCAGGTGCCGCTGTCCGCCCTGGTCGCGGCGCTCGAGCACACCGAGCGGGACACCGGTCTCGGCCTCGAGGCCGCCACCGCGATGGAGCCCTACTGGGAGTCCGTCCGCTCGGCGTACGCGCCCTTCGAGGCGGGGCTGCCCGCCCCGACCGGCCGCGTGTACCACCACGAGATCCCGGGGGGCCAGCTGTCCAACCTGCGCACGCAGGCGATCGCGCTCGGCCTGGGGGAGCGGTTCGAGGCCATCGAGTCGATGTACGCCGCGGCCGACGACCTGCTCGGCCACCTCGTCAAGGTCACCCCGTCCTCCAAGGTGGTGGGCGACCTGGCGCTCCAGCTGGTCGGTTCCGGCGTGGACCCGAAGGAGTTCGCGGAGCGTCCGCAGGAGTTCGACATCCCGGACTCCGTGATCGGCTTCCTGCGCGGCGAGCTCGGCGACCCGCCCGGCGGCTGGCCGGAGCCCTTCCGGACCAAGGCCCTCCAGGGTCGCCGCGAGGGCGCGGGCATGGTGGAGATCTCCGCGGAGGACTCGACCGCCCTCGCCGAGGCCGGACAGACCCGCCGCGCGGTGCTGAACCGCCTGCTCTTCCCCGGCCCCACGAAGGAGTTCGAGGCGCACCGCGAGGAGTTCGGGGACACCGTCACCCTGCACACCCGCGACTTCCTCTACGGCCTCGTCCCCGGGCGTGAGCACGTCATCTCGCTCGGACGCGGTGTCCGGCTGCTCGCCACCCTCATGTCCGTCTCCGAGCCGGACGAGAAGGGCATGCGCACGGTGATGGTCACCCTGAACGGCCAGCTGCGCCAGATGACCGTCCGGGACCGCTCGATCGAGTCCACCGTGCGGACCGCGGAGAAGGCGGACCCCGGCACCCCCGGCCACGTCGCCGCCCCGTTCGCGGGCTCGGTCACCGTCCAGGTGGCCGAGGGCGACGCCGTCGAGGTCGGCCAGGCGGTGGCCACGATCGAGGCGATGAAGATGGAGGCCGCGATCACGGCCCAGGCCGCGGGCACCGTGCGCCGCGTGGTCACGGAGGGCGTCACGCCCGTCAACGGCGGAGACCTGCTGCTCGTGATCGAGTGAGCCCCGCGTGAGCCCGCCGCCGGCGGGCCGCCCCACGGGCCCGGACGCCACCGCGTCCGGGCCCGTGCCTATCCTGGGAGGCATGGCCACCTCTGCGGAACACCACGACCTGCTCATCATCGGCTCCGGATCGGGGAACTCCCTGATCAGCGAACACTGGAAGGGCCGGAGCGTCGTGATCGCCGACTCCGGCACGTTCGGCGGCACCTGCCTGAACGTCGGCTGCATCCCCACCAAGATGTACGCCTACCCGGCCGGCCTGGCCGCGCTGCCCCCCGAGGCCCGGAGCCTCGGGGTGGGGCTGGAGTTCACGGGCGCCGACTTCCCGGCCATCCGGGACCGCATCTTCACGCGCATCGACGGCATCAGCCGGGACGGGCTGCGCTACCGCCGGGACGATCTGGACTACACGAGCGTGATCCAGGAGGAGGTGCGCTTCGTCGGTCCCCGCCGCGTGCGCACCGCCTCGGGCCGGGAGATCACGGCGGACCAGGTGGTGGTCGCCGCGGGGTCGCGGCCCACCCTCCCGGAGATCCCGGGCCTGGACCTGCCGTCGGTGCACACCTCGGACACCGTGATGCGACTGGATCGGCTGCCGCGGCGGCTGCTCGTGGTGGGCGGCGGGTTCATCGCCTGCGAGTTCGCCTCCGTCTTCGCCGGGCTGGGGACCGAGGTCGTCCAGGTCAACCGCGGCCACCGGCTGCTCAAGCAGCACGACATGTCCGTGTCCACGACGTTCACGAAGATCGCTGCCCGACGGTGGGACCTGCGCACGGGGTGGACCCCGGCCGGGATCGAACCGGTCGAGGACGCCGAGCGGGCCGCGGACGGCTGGGTCCGGGTGCGCCTGGATCGCGCGGAGGGCCAGGAGCAGACCGGCATCGTGGAGGAGGCCATCGAGGCGGACACGGTGCTGATCGCGGTCGGCCGGACGCCGAACACGGACCGCCTCGACCCCGCCGCCGCGGGACTGGACGTCACCGACGACGGCGTCCTGGCCAGCGACGAGCATCAGCGCGCACTCTCCGACGGTGCTCCGGTGGAGGGGGTCTACGTGCTCGGGGACGTCGCCAACACGTGGCAGCTCAAGCACGTAGCCAATCACGAGGCCCGCGTCGTCGCGCACAACCTGGAGCATCCGGACGATCTCCGCGCCAACACGCTCGGCCCCGTGCCGGCGGCCGTGTTCACCCATCCGCAGGTGGCCTCCGTCGGTCTCACGGTGGAGCAGGCGCTCGCCGACTACGGCGCGGACGCGATCACGGTGAAGACCCAGTCCTTCGGGGACGTCGCCTACGGCTGGGCCATGGAGGACACCGAGGGCGTGTGCACCGTCGTCGCGGAGAAGGCCACGGGACGGATCCTGGGCGGGCACATCCTGGGGCACGAGGCCGCGAACCTCATCCAGCCGCTCGTGACCGGCATGGCGTTCGGCATCGACGCCCACCGGCTCGCGCGGGGCCAGTACTGGCCCCACCCGGCCCTCACCGAGGTCGTCGAGAACGCGCTGCTGGGCCTGGACGTGCCGGACTCCGGTCTGCTCTGACCGGAACCGCGGGGACGACGACGCCCGGCCGCGGGGCCGGGCGCCGTCGTCGAGGGGGCGTTCAGTTGTGCGGGGCGGGCTCCCCGTAGATGTCCGCGATCTGCGCGGCGAAGTCCTTCATGATCGCCGACCGGCGCATCTTCAGGGACGGGGTCACATGGCCCTCCTCCAGGGAGAAGTCGCGGTCGAGGATGCGGAACTCCCGGATCCCCTCGGCGCGCGAGACCAGGCTGTTGGCCTTGTCCACGGCCTCCTGGATGTGGCGGCGCACCGCGTCCTCGCGTGCGGCCGCAGCGACGTCGAGGTCCTTCGGCAGCCCGTTCGCGGCGAGCCACGCGGGCAGGGTGTCGGTGTCGAGGGTGACGATCGCCGCGATGAAGGGCTTGCCGTCGCCGACCACCATCACCTGGGAGACGAGCGCGTCGCTGCGGATCGCGTCCTCGAGCATCGCCGGTGCCACGTTCTTGCCGCCGGCCGTCACCAGCAGCTCCTTCTTGCGGCCGGTGATCGTGAGGAAGCCGTCGTCGTCCAGGGCCCCGAGGTCGCCGGTGCGGAACCAGCCGTCCTCGAAGGCCTCCTCGTTCGCCTCCGGCCGGTTGTGGTAGCCGCGCATCAGCGAGGTGCCGCGCGTGAGGATCTCGCCGTCCTCGGCGATCCGCACCTGGTTGCCGCCGAGGGGGTGTCCGACCGTGCCGATCTTCAGCCGGTCCGGCCGGCCCACGGTGATGGGGGCCGTCGTCTCGGTGAGGCCGTAGCCCTCGAGGATGGTCACGCCCACGCCGCGGAAGAAGTGCGCCAGGTCGGGGGAGAGGGGGCCGCCGCCGGAGACCGCGTACGCCAGCCGGCCGCCCATGGCCGTCCGGATCCGGCGGTAGATCAGCGCGGAGTAGAACGCGCGCTGCAGTCGCAGGGGCGCCGTCATCTGGCCCGAGTCCAGCGCCCGGGACCAGCGGATCGCCACGTCCGCGCCACGGCGGAAGATCTTCTCCTTGCCGCCGCTCTGGGCGTTGAGCAGCGCCGCGTTGTAGATCTTCTCGAACACGCGCGGCACGGCCAGCACGAAGCTCGGCTGGAAGGTCTGCAGCGAGACCGAGAGCCGCTTGATGTCCGAGACGTGCCCGCAGCGTGCGCCCGCAGCGACGGTGAGCACCGAGACGAAGCGCGCGAACACGTGCGCCAGGGGGATGAACAGCACGGTGGAGGTGTCCTGGCGGACGACGTCGCCGAGCGAGGAGGACAGGGTCTGGTTGACGAGCTCCGCGAAGTTCTCGTGCGTGAGCTCGCAGCCCTTGGGCCGGCCCGTGGTGCCGGAGGTGTAGATGATGGTCGCCAGGTCGGCCAGGCCGGCGGAGGACCGGCGCGTCTCGAGCTCCTCATCGGTGACATCCGCGCCCAGGGCGACGAGCGCCTCGAGGCCGGAGCCGGGGGCGCCGTCGGCCGGGTCCATCGTCCACAGGCCGATCAGCTCCGGCAGGCCCTCGCGCTGCACCGCGTCCCGCACCGTCTTGGCGAGGTCCTCGTTCCCGGTCACGACGGCGCGCACGGCCGAGTCCTCGATGATCCAGGACACCTGGCTGACGGAGGAGGTCTCGTACACGGGCACGGTGACCGCGCCGGCGTACCAGATGGCGAAGTCGACCAGTGTCCACTCCAGGCGGGTGGAGGCCAGGAGACCGACCGTCTCCCCGGGCTGGATCCCGGCGGCGATGAGCCCCTTGGCCAGGGCCCGCACGCGCTCGCGGGCGTCCCGGGCGGAGACGTCCGTCCACTGATCCTGCGCGTCCGCCACCGCGAAGAGGCCGTGGTCGGGACGCTCCGTGGCCTGGCGTTCCAGGAAATCCGTGATGTTCGCCTCCGGGGACAGGCGGGGCTGGTACGGCTCGCTGATCTCGTGCATGGGACTCCTCGGGCGTTGGGTCGGTCCCGCCGACCGGTGGTCGGCAGAACGGAAGTAAGTGTGAGTCGTGTCACGCACACTCTACAACCGGGAGCGTCAGGGTCTGGGCGCGACTCAGTGCGTCGTCATGGCGGCGACCGCGGTCCGGCCGTGGTCGATCAGCAGCGGCAGGTCGTGGTCGAGCGTGGCCACGTGGCGGCTGCGGGGCAGTCCCACCACCTCCACGGGGGCGTGGCGCAGGCCCCGCACCAGGGTCCGGTGGCTCGAGGCGGGCACGACGGCGTCGCGGGCGGACCGGTAGACCGTCACGGGAGCGGTGATCCGCGGCAGGGCGCGGCGGGCGGCCCGCTGGATGCGGCCGACGGCGGCGACGCCGGCCATCGGCGTGCGGGGGTAGGCGCGCTCGCGCGCCGTCGGGTCCGCGATGTCGTCCGCGATCGGGGCGACCGTGGGGACGAACGGGGCCAGCAGCGGGGCGAAGGGGGCGAGCGGGCTGGCGAAGCGCAGCGCGGGGTTCACCACGAGCACCCCGGCCACGGGTCGGTGGGCGGCGGCGTCGAGCGCGAGGGCGCCGCCCATCGAGATGCCCGCCATGACCACGCGGCCGTGTCGGGCGAGCTCGAGGTCCACGACGGCCCGGACGGCGGCGCGGATCTCGTCCGCACCGGTGGCGGCGAGGTCCTCCCACCGGGTGCCGTGCCCCGGCAGCAGGGGCACGCTCACGGGGGAGCTGCCTGCCGCGAGCCCCTCGGCCCAGGCGCGGACGGAGGCCGGAGTCGAGGTGAACCCGTGCAGGAGCACGACGCAGTGGTCGCGCCGGGCGGGAGCGGCGGGCATGAGACGCAGGGGCAGGTCTTCGGGGGCGACGGCGACGGGGCGGGGCATGGTGCCAGGGTAAGGCAGGCGGACCGTACGATGGGCAGGCACCCGACCGCCCCGACCGGAAGGCCCTCGTGTCCACGTTCTACTGGTCCGCCAAGACGTTCGCCGTGGCTCCGGCCACCCGCCTGCTGTTCCGCCCCTGGGTGAAGGGCCTCGGGAACGTGCCGGCCGAGGGCCCGGCGATCCTGGCCAGCAACCACCTGTCCGTCTCGGACTCGGTGTTCATGCCGGCCATGCTCGACCGCCAGGTGCACTTCCTGGCCAAGCACGAGTACTTCACCGGCCCGGGCGTGAAGGGCTGGGTCACCCGCCGGTTCTTCGAGGCCGCGAACCAGCTGCCCATGGACCGCTCCGGCGGAGAGGCGTCCCTGCGCTCGCTGGACGCGGGCCTCGCGGCGCTGCGGGAGGGCCGGCTGCTCGGGATCTACCCGGAGGGCACCCGCAGCCCGGACGGGCGGCTGCATCGCGGCAAGATCGGCGTGGCCAAGCTCGCGCTGGCCTCGGGCGCGCCCGTGGTGCCCATCGCGATGATCGGCACGGACCGGGTCCAGCCGATCGGCCGCACGCTGCCGCGGATCCGGCGCCTGGGCATGATCTTCGGTGAGCCGCTGGACTTCTCCGACCGTGCCGAGGCCGTCGGCGACCCCCGGGTGCTGCGGGAGGTGACGGACGAGATCATGGAGGCCATCCGGCGCCTGTCGGGCCAGGAATACGTGGACACCTACGCGGCGGACGTGAAGGCGGGCCGTACGGCCGCTCCGCCGCGCGCCCGCGACTGAGCGGGGCCCGCGCGTCGTCATCCGGGGACGCCCAGACCGGGGCGCGGCTCGCGGCCCCTAGCCTGGTGTGCATGACTGAAGACCCCCGCGAGAAGATCCTGGCCTTCGGCACCGCCATCTCGGAGGGCGCCGCCGACATCCCCGGCCTGGACCACTGGCGCTCGCTGCCGATCGCACAGGCGCCGTCCTGGGCGGACGAGGCCGACCACCGCGCCGCCGTCGCCGAGCTGAGCGCCCTGCCCCCGCTCGTCTTCGCGGGCGAGGTCGACCTGCTGCGCGCCCGTCTGGCCGACGTCGCCCAGGGCCGCGCGTTCCTCCTGCAGGGCGGCGACTGCGCCGAGACGTTCGCCGGGTCCACCGCCAACCGGATCAGCGCCCGGGTGAAGACCATCCTGCAGATGGCCGCAGTGCTGACCTACGGCGCCTCCATGCCGGTCGTGAAGATGGGCCGGATCGCCGGCCAGTTCGCCAAGCCGCGGTCCTCGGACACGGAGACCCGCGACGGCGTCACGCTGCCCAGCTTCCGCGGCGAGATCGTGAACGGCTACGAGTTCACCGAGCAGGCCCGCCGGCACGACGCCCGGCGGATGGTGCAGGCGTACCACACCTCCGCCTCCACCCTGAATCTGGTCCGCGCCTTCACCCAGGGCGGCTTCGCCGATCTGCGCAGTGTGCACCAGTGGAACCAGGGCTTCATGGCCAACCCGGCCTACGCCCAGTACGAGGAGATGGCCGCCGAGATCGACCGCGCGGTCCGTTTCATGAACGCCGCGGGCGTGGACTTCGAGGCCATGCGCCGCACCGAGTTCTACTCGGCCCACGAGGCGCTCCTGCTCGACTACGAACGCGCCCTGACCCGCGTGGACTCGCGCAGCGGCGACCCCTACGCCACGAGCGCCCACTTCCTGTGGATCGGCGAGCGCACCCGCCAGGTGGACGGCGCCCACGTCGACTTCCTCTCCCGGGTCCGCAACCCGATCGGCGTGAAGCTCGGCCCGACCACCACGGTCGCGGACGCGCTCGAGCTCGCCGAGCGGCTGGACCCGGAGCGCGAGCCGGGCCGCCTGACCTTCATCACCCGCATGGGTGCGGAGCGGATCCGGGACGTGCTCCCCGGCATCGTCGAGGGCGTCCGGGACGCGGGGCTGGAGCCGGTGTGGGTCACCGACCCCATGCACGGCAACACCGTGACCGCGGCCAACGGCTACAAGACCCGCCGGTTCGAGGACGTGATGGACGAGGTCAGCGGCTTCTTCGAGGTGCACCGCGAGCTCGGCACGCACCCGGGCGGCATGCACGTCGAGCTGACCGGCGACGACGTCGCCGAGTGCCTGGGCGGCTCCGACCCGATCAACGAGGCCGACTTCGACGCCCGCTACGAGACGCTGTGCGACCCGCGGCTGAACCACCAGCAGTCCCTGGAGATGGCGTTCAAGGTCACCGAGGCCCTCTCCCACCCCGAGCGCCGCGCGCCGCGGGCCTGACCGCGCGGCCGGGCACGCCCCGGCTCAGCCGACCCAGACGTGGACCGCGGTGCCCTCGGGCAGGGCGGTCCCGGCGGCGGGGGACTGGTGCAGGACCCGGGACTCGCCCCGGCCGGAGAGCGGCAGCGGCAGGCGATGCACGCGGGCGTCCCAGCCGTCGTCCGCCAGCGTCGTGCCCGCCATCTCCGGATCCTGCCCGGTCACGTCCGGCACCGGGCGCACGGCGCGGCCTTCGGAGAGCACCACGCGGACCGCGGTGCCCGGCGTCGCCTGCTCGCCGGGGGCCGGGTGCTGCTCGATCACGGCCCCGGCCGGCACTGCGGGATCGGTGCGGCGCTCCGCGACCTCCACGGTGAATCGGGCGTCCCGGGCCACGCCGTGGGCCCGCCGGATCACGACGCCGGTCAGGTCCGGCACCGGCACCGGCGCGGGGCCGGCGGAGACGGTGAGCTCGACGGGGGTGCCGCGCCCCGCCGGCTCCCCGGCCGCGGGCGAGCTGGCGACGACCGTGCCCTCCGTGCGGAGTTCGTCGTGCCGGGCCGTGACCGCCGCGGTGAAACCCGCGGCGGTCAGCCGTTCCTCCGCCGCCTCCCGGGCCAGCCCGTCGAGGTCGGGGACCACCGCCACACCTCCGACTCCGAGGCCGCCGGAGCCCAGCGTCCAGCCCAGCAGCAGGGCGACGCCGGTGAGCAGCAGGGTCACGGCCGCGCCGATCGCGGCGGTCCGGCCGGTGCCCTGGCCGAGGTCGAGCGCGGGGCGGCGGGCCGCCCGACGCAGCCGCCGCTGGGAGCTGCGCCCCGGATGCCGGTCCGCCGGAGCGGGGTCGAGCCCGAGCGGGCCGATCGGCTCCGCCGGGCGCGCGGCGGGCCGCGGGTCGCCCCCGTGCGTCGCCACACGGGTGTCGATGACGTCGGTCATGTCCTCGTCGAGGGCGGACTCGGCCAGGGCGGGGAGCACGCGCGTCGCGTGGTGGTCGCCGGCGTCGAGGACCCGGGTCTCCAGGTTCCCGTCCGGGGCTGCGTCCTCGAGGCCATCGGCGGCGGGGTCGGCCGGCGCCGGGTCCGCGCCCGGGCCCTCGGCGGGGCTGCGGTCCGGTTCGTCGGGGTCCAGGCCCGCCGCCACGGCCTCGATGCGGTGCAGGAGCTCGCCGGCACCGGCGGGCCGGTCGACCGGGTCCGGCTCGGTGCACCACAGCACGAGGTCGTCGAGGTCCTCGGGGAGCCCGGGGTGCAGCGTGGACGGCACGGGGACCCGCTCGTGGACGTGTCGGTAGGCGACCTGCAGCGCGGTCGCCGCGGTGTACGGCTGGCGGCCCGTGAGCAGCTCGAACAGGATGATGCCCACGGCGTACACGTCGGAGCGGGCGTCGGCGGGCGCCCCGGCGATGTGCTCGGGGGCGAGGTAGGCGGGCGTGCCCACGACGGCCTGCCCGGCCATGGTGTGGGCCGTGGCGGCGCGGGACAGGCCGAAGTCCGCGACCGTCACCCGGCCGTCGTCGCGGACGAGCACGTTCTCGGGCTTCACGTCCCGGTGCACCAGCCCGGCGCGGTGCGCGGCGGCCAGGCCGTCGACGAGCGGACGCAGGAACCGCAGCGCCTCCCGGGGTGAGAGCGGGGCCCGGTCCCGGATGACGGTGCGCAGCGTGCGGCCGGGCACGTGCTCCATCACGAGGTAGGCCAGCACGTCGCCGTCCTCGGCCTCGGTGTGGCCCTGGTCCAGGACCGCGACGACGTGCGGATGGGACAGCCGCGCCGCCGTCTTGGCCTCCTGCTCGAATCGGCCGACGAGGACGGGGTCCTCCGCCAGGTGCGGGTGCATGACCTTGAGCGCCACCTGGCGGTCGAGACGCTCGTCCACGGCCAGGTAGACGGTGGACATGCCGCCCCGGGCCAGCCGCTCGACGACCCGGTAGCGGCCGTCGACGATGTCCCCCACGAGGGGGTCCCGGCGTGCGCTGCTCATCGTCCCAGGGTAGGACAGGCGGCGGACCCCCTCGGGGCGGTCCGCCGCCGGCGGATCAGAACATCGCCATCGCGGCGCGCACCTTGGCCACGTAGTCCCGTGCCTCCGGGTTCAGGCCGCTGTCCAGCACTCCGCCGAGGCCCTGGTAGTAGGCCCCGATGCCCTGGTCGAGGGTGGGGGTGCGGTCCTGCACGTACTTGATGAACGCGACGCCGGCCACCGCGTTGTCGTAGGGGTCCAGCAGGTTCAGCTCGCGGCCCACCAGCTCCGAGGCGAACTCGCCCGTGATCGGGATGACCTGCATCGCCCCCACGGCGTTGCCGGGGGAGACCGAGGCCATGCGGAAGCGGGACTCGGTGTACGCGTGGCCCAGGGCCAGGCGGGGGTCCACGCCCATCCGCTCGGCGGTCTCGCGGACGATCTGCTGCATCTGCTCGGGGGTGGGCTGCGGGACGGAGCGCAGCAGGCGCAGGTTCTCGTTCGCCGAGGCCGTCACGTGCGGCGCGTAGGTGCGCCCGAGGAAGGTGTCGCCGACCGCCTGGACGGCCGAGACCGGCTCCACCTCGAGGGTGCCGTCGGAGATCACGAGCACGTCGCCGGGATGCAGCGTCGAGGCCCGCGTCAGGCCGTTGAGCTCGCGCAGACGGGGGATGGAGACCTCGAACCGCTGGGAGATCCTCCAGAGGGAGTCGCCGGAGACCACGGTGTACCGGACCGTCCCGCCGGCCGCCGCCGGGGCCGTCGACGCCGGCGCGGAGGCCGGGGTCGTGGCCGGGGTGGTCGACGTGGGGGCCTTCGGCGCGGGGCCCGTGCGCTGCGTGGTCAGGACCATGCCCGGGTGGAGCATGCTCGACGCGCTCATGCCGTTGAAGCGCTGCAGCTGCTCGGCGGAGACGCCGGTGCGGCGGGCGATGATCCACCACCCGTCGTTCGGCTGCACCGTGTAGGTCCCGGCGGCCGGGGCCGGGGCCGCCGCGCCGGTCAAGCGGAGCTCGTCACCCGGGTAGAGCACGGTCTCCAGGCCCAGGCCGTTGAACCGCAGCAGGTCGGCGACGGAGACGCCGCGGGCGGCCGAGATCCGGGTGAGGGTATCGCCCGGGCGCACGGTGTGCACCGCCGCCTCCTGGGCGTGGGCCTGGGCGGGCAGACCGGTGAGCAGCAGCAGGGGCACCGCACCGCCGGTCAGGGCGGAGCGCAGTCGGCGGGAGCGGACGGGGGTGTGGGACACGGCAGACCTCGGCATCGGATCGGACGGATGGAACACGACGGGGAAGTGACGGGTGGGACCCATGGCCCCCGCGGTCGACCGACGACGTCGGCGCCCGGCCGTGGAGCCTCGGCGATGTTATCGGAATGTGATCTTCGTGACCGTACTGAGATCTATGCCGTCCGAGGCACGGCGGGCCGGGCCCGTCGGCGGCCGCGTAGGCTGGCGCCCGTGAGCACCACTTCCTCCGACACCCCGGTCCCCGCTGACGCGATCCCCGCCGAGCTCGACGCCCTCGTGGGCGAGTGGCTCTCCGTGCCCGACGTGGCGGAGCACCTCGACCAGCGCGTGACCCGCGTCCACAACCTCGTGCATGATCGCCGCCTGCTGGCCGTGCGTCGTCCCGAGCCCGCGGTGCGGTCCGTGCCGGCCCTGTTCCTCACCGAGACCGGCGTGCTCGACTCCCTGCAGGGCACGCTCGTGCTGCTGGCCGACGCCGGCTTCTCCGACGAGGAGGCCCTCCGTTGGCTGTTCACCGAGGACGAGTCGTTGCCCGGCCGGCCCATCGACGCGCTCCGGGACGGCCGGAAGACCGAGATCCGGCGTCGCGCCCAGGCCCTGGCCTGGTGAGCCGGCCCCGCGGGCGGCCTTAGCCCGCGGGGTCCGTGCCGCTCAGTGGCGGCGCGACGTGTAGGCGTCGATCAGCTGCGTGAGCTCGGCGCTGACGTCCTCGGGGACGCCGTGCGCGAGCAGGCCCGCCACGGCCCCGGCCGCCTCGTGCGAGAGCGCCGCGACCCGCTCTTCGACGGCCCGGCGCGCGCCGCACGCCTCGAGGACGCCCTGCCAGTGGGCCACCCGGTCCGCACCGAGGTCCGGGTCGCCGAGGTCCGCGTCGAGCGCGGCGGCCTCGTCCGGGGCGAGCAGCTCGACGGCGCGGGCGATGAGCACGGTCTGCTTGCCCTCCCGCAGGTCGTCGCCCGCGGGCTTGCCCGTGGTCGCCGGGTCGCCGAACACGCCGAGCAGATCGTCCCGGTACTGGAAGGCCACGCCGAACGGCAGCGACACCCGGGCGAACGCGGTCACCAGCCCGTCGTCCGCCCCCGCCAGCAGCCCCCCGAGGGCGAGCGGGTGCACCGCCGAATAGCGCGCCGACTTGTGCTCCACCACCGCCTCGGCGGCCGCCTCGGCCTCGCGGGCATCGCGCGCCGCCGGGGCCATCTCGGCCACCACGTCGAGGTACTGACCCGCCATCACGCCGAAGCGCATCCGCTCGAGCTCGGCCCGCGCCCGGTCCTCCCGGGGGGTGCCGGCGAGGACGCGCGCGAAGGCCGTCTCGCTCATCCCCAGGGCGACGTCGCCGGCGAGGATCGCGGCGGAGACGCCGAAGTGCTCCGCGGCGTGGCGCCAGCCCGCCTCCCGGTGGAGGGACTCGAAGCGGCGGTGCACGCTGGGCATCCCGCGGCGGGTGTCCGAGCGGTCCAGGATGTCGTCGTGGATCAGCGCCGCGGCCTGGAACAGCTCGAACGCCGCCCCCGCCTCGGCGATGCGGGGGTCCTCCGCCTCGCCACCGGCCGCCCGCCAGCCGAGCCAGGCCAGGACGGCGCGCAGGCGCTTGCCGCCCGCGGTCAGGTCCGCGATCGCGTCCACGAGGGGCGCGGTCAGCGGGTGGACGTCCCGGGCGAGGTCCCGGTGCTCCGCCAGCAGGCGGTCGAGGGCGTCGGCGACGGCGGCGCGGAAGCGGTCCTGGTCGGCGGGACGGGGGCGGGGGACGGCGACGTCGGCGGGCATGGCCCCACCCTAGCCGCGCCGCGCGACGGATCGCCCGTCCCGATAGGCTCGGTCCATGTCCGAGACCGCGCCCGCTGCACCCCGCGATGAGGCGACGATCCTCCACGTGGACATGGACGCGTTCTTCCTGTCCGTCGAGCTGCGCGAACGGCCCGACCTCGAGGGGCGTCCCGCCGCCGTCGCCGCCCCGAGCGGCCGGTCCGTGGTGCTCTCCGCCTCGTACGCGGCGCGGGCCTACGGGGTCCGCTCGGCGATGCCCCTGGCGCACGCCCGCGCCCTGTGCCCGCCCCTCGTGGTCATCCCGCCGCGCCAGCAGCTCTACCGGGCCGTCTCCGCCGAGGTGATGGCCGTGCTCGCGGACGTGACCCCCGTGATGGAGCAGCTCAGCGTGGACGAGGCGTTCCTCGACGTCGCCGGCGCCCGCCGCCGGCTCGGCCCGCCCGAGCACATCGGCCACCTGATCCGGGAGCGCGTCCGCTCCGCGCTGGGGCTGCCGTGCACCGTGGGCGGCTCGGCCGTGAAGTTCGTGGCCAAGACGGCGTCCACCGCGGCCAAGCCCGACGGCCTGCTGATCGTGCCGCCGCAGCGCACCCTGGACTTCCTCCATCCGCTGCCCGTGGGCCGGCTGTGGGGCGTGGGCCCCAAGGCGGCCGAGCGGCTCGCCCGGCGGGGGGTGGCGACCATCGGTGACCTCGCCCGGGTGGACCCCGCGCGGCTGGAGGCGTCGTTCGGGGCCGCCGGCCGGGAGTGGGCGTCGCTCGCCCGGGGCATCGACCCGCGCCCCGTCGCCCCGCGCCCGGCGGCCCGCAGCATCGGGGCGGACCACACCTTCGACGTCGACCCCGTCGACGTCGCGGGCGTCGACCCGGAGGTCCTGCGCCTGTGCCACCGGGTCGCGGCCCGGCTGCGTGCGGAGCAGGTCACCGCCGGCGCGGTCACAGTCCGCCTCAAGGCGCCGGACGGGTCGGTCCGCAGCCGCACCGCCCGCCTCGCCCGGCCGACCGCCACGGGCCACGACCTCCTCGGCCCGGCGCGGCGGCTCGTCCGCGAGCTGCACGCCGAACGGCCGCATCCGGTCCGGCTCGTGGGCGTGCGCGCCGAGCGCCTCGGGGACGAGGCCGATCAGCCCCCGGCCCAGGAGGCGCTCTTCGGCGGTCCCGCCTGGGGGACGGAGGGCGAGGCGTCGGAGGCGGGCGACTGGGCCGGTGCCGAGGCCGCCCTGGACGCCGTCGCCCGGCGCTTCCCGACGGCGGCCGTGCGGCCGGCGTCGCTGCTGGGTCGCCGCGAGGCCCGCGCCGACGCCCGCCGGGACGCGCCGCGGCCGGGCCCCGGAGGCCCGGACCGGGAGTGAGGGGTTCCGGGGCCGGCGACGTCGCCACCTGGCTGGGGTGGGGCGGCAGGTCCTATCCTGGAGGGCAAGTCGGACGCGCGGGCGTCCCCTCCCGGTCCCGGAGGTGTCGGAGGCCGCGTTCGAAGGAGTCGCCATGCCCCTCTCAGAGCATGAGCAGCGGATGCTGGACCAGCTGGAGCAGCAGCTGCGCACCGAGGACCCCCGGCTGGCCACCCAGATGGCGGACACGGGGCGGCATCGGCTGCCCGTGGGCCGCGTGGTGGCCGGGGCCGTCCTCGCAGTGGTCGGGCTGCTCGTCGTGGTCCTCGGGGTCGCCAACCACGCGATCCTCCTGGGCGTGCTCGGCGTCGTCGTCATCGGGGCAGGCATCTTCCTGCTGACCACGCGGCCGCGCGCCGTCGCCTCCGGGCCGGTGGCCCGACGGTCGGGCGCACCGCGGCGGCAGGGGGGTGGCGACTTCATGGGCCGCCTCGAGCGGCGCTGGGACGAGCGGCGCGCCCGAGGCGACTGAGCGCCTGGCCCGCCGGGCCCCCACCCTCCTCCACTCCAGGCCCCGATCCGCTCCGGATCGGGGCCTTTCCGCTGCCCGAGGCCCCGTCGTCGCCGCGGCCCTCCACCGGGGGCCCACCGGTCCTCCGCTTCCCTCCACGGCGACGCCGGCCCCGGGACCCGCGGGATGGTGCGCCGGACGCGGGGGGCCTCGACACGCCCGTGGCGCCGGGACCCGCGTTCCTGGGTTGATGGTGGAGGGAAGTGGGGTAATGTGGAGGGAAGGAGAGAGCATGGGTCCCGACCTTGGTCGGGAGGGACCGCTCGACGAGTCAGGGGGTGTGCCGTGTTCTTGGGCACGTACACCCCCCGGCTCGACGAGAAGTCCCGGCTGATCCTCCCCGCCAAGTTCCGCGAGGAGCTGGCGGAGGGGCTGGTCCTGACCCGGGGTCAGGAGCGCTGCATCTACGTGTTCGCCGCTCGTGAGTTCGAGCGGGTCCACGAGCAGATGAGGTCGGCTCCACTGTCCTCCCGCCAGGCCCGTGACTACATCCGCGTCTTCCTCTCGGGGGCGTCGGACGAGGTCCCGGACAAGCAGGGTCGGGTGACCGTGCCGGCGCCGCTGCGGCAGTACGCGGGGCTGGACCGGGACGTGACCGTGATCGGCGCGGGGACGCGAGTGGAGATCTGGGACTCGGAGTCCTGGAACACCTACCTCGCCGAGCAGGAAGCCGCCTTCTCCGAGACCGACGAGGACGTCCTGCCCGGCGTCTTCTGACCGTGACCACCCGACCTCGAGCGAGACCTCCAGCCGACGCCGCCGCACCTGACCCGTCTTCCCCTGGGCCAGGCGCGGCGGCGGACGGATGGGGATCCCGCCCGAGGTCCGCCAGGACCGCGATGTGAGCAGGAGGTCGAGAGTGGACGCAGGCCAGCCGCGCCCCGAGGACCGCCACCTGCCCGTGATGCGGGACCGCGTCGTCGACCTCCTCGCCCCCGCCGTCCAGGCCGCGCTCGAGGCCGGCCGCACGCCCGTCGCCGTCGACGGCACGCTGGGCATGGGCGGGCACACCGAGGCCCTGCTGACCCGGTTCCCCCACCTGCGCGTCATCGGCATCGACCGCGACGTCCACGCCCAGGCCATGGCCGCCGAGCGCCTCGGCCCCCTCGCCGACCGTCTGATCCCCTTCCACGGCACCTACGACCGGGTGCCCGAGGCCATGGCCGCCGCGGGCGTCACGAAGGTCGACGCCGCGCTCTACGACCTCGGCGTGTCCTCCTATCAGCTGGACGACCGGGAACGCGGCTTCGCCTACTCCTACGACGCTCCGCTGGACATGCGCATGGACGACACCGCCGAGCGCTCCGCCGCGACGCTCGTGGCGGAGCTGGACGAGCAGGAGCTGCGCCGCATCATCCGTCGCGACGGCGAGGAGCGCTTCGCCGGCCCCATCGCACGGGCCATCGTCCGAGCCCGCGACGAGGCCCCCATCGAGACCACCGGCCGCCTCGTCGAGGTGATCCGCTCGGCCGTCCCCGTCGCCGCGGGGGCCACCGGCGGGCACCCGGCCAAGCGCACCTTCCAGGCGCTGCGCATCGCCGTGAACGAGGAGCTCGACATCCTCGACGCCGCCGTGCCCGCCATCCTCGACGCCCTCCACGTGGGCGGCCGCCTCGTGGTGATGAGCTACCACTCCCTCGAGGACCGGATCACGAAGCGGCACCTGAGCGCGTGGGCCACGTCCACGGCGCCCCCGGGGTTCCCGGTGGTGCTGGAGGAGCACGAACCCGTGGTGCGGGTGCTCACCCGCGGCACCGAGAAGCCCACCGAAGAAGAAATCTCAGAGAACCGTCGCGCCTCCTCCGCGAAAGTGCGTGCGGTTGAGAAGATCAGGACGTCCAGGACCACGGCATGACGCTGCACGAGGAGATGAGCATGGCCGCACACGCACGGATCGCAGAGTCGCTGCGCCCCGGGTCGACCCCCGTCGCCCCCGCGCGGCCGGCTCCGCAGGAGCGCACGCCGCTCTCGGTGGTGCCCGCCCCGCTGCCCCGATCCCGCTCCGGCGTGACCGTGCTGTGCGTCCTCGTGGTGCTCGCCGCGCTCGCGGCGGTCCTCGTCATGAACATCACCATGTCCAACCGGCAGTACGCCCTCCTGGACCTGCGCCAGGAGCAGCAGGCCGTCACCGAGACCAATGAGCGGCTGGCCGAGCAGGTGGGCCACCTCGAGGCGCCGCAGAACCTGGCCGCGCGCGCCGACGCCCTCGGGATGGTCGCCCCCGCCGGCACCGCCTCCGTGGACGCGGGCACGGGCCAGTTCGGCGGCGAGGCCCAGGCGGCCCAGGACGGCGACATCTCCGCCACCTACGTCGCGCCGCCGGCGGACGCGGACGCGGTCCGCCAGGGGGCGTCCGACGACGGCCAGGACGAGATCGAGGGACCGCGCACCTTCAGCGGCGCGGACGCCTCCGCCGCCGCCGACCAGGACGCCGCCGACCGTTGATCGACCGTCCCGCCTCGCACCTTCCCCGCGGCGGATCGACGGTCGGGCCCGCTCCCGGGCACCCTGCCGTGCGCACCCGCATCCTGCTGCTGCTCGTCTTCGTCCTGCTCGGCGGGCTCGCGCTGCGGCTCGTCTACGTGCAGGGCATCGACCCCACGGGGCAGGCCGCGGCGGCCATGGATCAGCGCCTGACCCACCAGGAGACCCTGCCGCAACGCGGGTCCATCCTGGACCGTGACGGCGACGTGCTGGCCGCCAGCGTGCGCCGATACGACATCGTCGTGGACCAGCGCCTCGTCAAGGACTTCAACGAATGGGACCGCGAGGCCCGGGAGACCGTGCTCGTGGACGTGGACTCCCGCCTGGCCAGCCTGGCCGCGGTGCTCGGCATGACGGAGGAGGAGGTGCGCGAGGCCACCATCGGCTCCCGCCCGTACGCCGTGGTGCGTCGCTCCGTGACCCCGGAGGTCCGGGACAAGGCCATGGCGCTCAACGTGCCGGGCCTGCTCTCCGAGGCGGTGGACCGCCGCACCTACCCGAACGGGTCGGTCGCCGGCAGCATCATCGGCTTCATGGGCGGTGACGGCACCGCCCTCGAAGGCCTCGAGCTCAGCCAGGACGACGTCATGACCGGCACCCCGGGCACCCGCACGTTCGAGGTGGGCGCGGACGGCATCCGCATCCCCAACGCCCCGCTCGAGGAGGTTCCGGCCGTGGACGGCGCCGACCTGCGCCTGACCGTGGACAAGGACGCCCAGTGGTTCGCGCAGGAGACCCTCGGCGCCCTCGCCGCCGAGTACGACGCGGAGTGGGCGAACGCCGTCGTGATGGACGTGAAGACGGGCGACGTGATCGTCATGGCGGACTCCACCACGGTGGACCCCGCCGACCCCGACGCCACCGAGGGGAACTTCCGCACCTCCACCGTGATGAGCACGCCGTACGAGCCGGGCTCCACCGGCAAGGCACTGCCGATCGCGGCCGCCGTCGACGCCGGGAAGGTCACCGCCACGGACGGCTTCACCGTCCCCAGCAGCCAGGACTTCGACGGGCAGACCATCCGGGACTTCTCCCCGCACCCGACGTTCGACATGACCGCCGCGGGCATCTACGCGCGCTCCTACAACACGGGCACGGTGCAGATCGCCGAGAAGATCACGGACGAGCAGCGCTACGAGTACATGCGCTCCTTCGGGGTCGGCCAGCCCATCGACCTCGGCCTGCCGCAGCAGGCGGGCAGCGTCCTCGTCCCGCCCGAACAGTGGGACGGCCGCCAGCGCCTGACCACGGCCTTCGGCCAGGGCTACACCCAGACCACCCTGCACACCGCCCAGATGTACCAGGCCCTCGCCAACGGCGGCATGCTGATCCCGGCCCGGCTGATCGACGCCACGGTGGACGGCGACGGCGCGGAGAAGCGCTGGGAGTCGTCCGCCGAGCCCCACCGCGTGGTCTCCGAGGAGACGGCGGCGCAGATGCTCCGCATGATGGAGACCGTCGTGACGCAGGGCACCAGCAAGGCGGCCGCGATCCCCGGGTATCGCGTGGGCGGCAAGTCCTCCACCGCCGAGGCCGCGAGCGACACCGGCAAGTACGACGGCTACAACTTCGGCTTCACCGCCGTCGCCCCGCTCGACGACCCCCGCTTCGTGGTGTCCGTGTCCATGCATCGGCCGCCGTCGAAGCAGGGCTCCCGGGACGTGTCCATCGCGGCCGCCACGATCATGGAGTACATGCTCCGCCAGGCGGACGTGCCCGCCACCGGAGCCGAGCCGAACGACTACCGCGTCTTCGTGGACGATCCGCAGGACCGGCCGTGGTGACCCACGCCTCCAGCCCCGAGCACCCCAGGAGCACCCCCATGACCACCCCGAGCGACCCCCCTGCTCCGCTGACCCCGGCCCAGCAGGACGCCGCCTTCCGGCCCTCCGACACCCCCGCCACGCCCTGGCCCGTCCTCGCGCAGGCGCTGGCCGAGGCGGGGATCGCGGCCCATGTCCACGGCGCGGCCCCGGCCGACGGCGTCACGGGGGTCAGCCTCGACTCGCGTGTCGTGCGCCCGGGCGACCTCTACGTCGCCGTTCCGGGGGCGCACGCCCACGGTGCCGCGTTCGCGGCCACGGCGCTGGAGGCCGGCGCCGTCGGCGTCCTGACGGACGCGGCGGGCCGCGCGCTCCTGGCGGGGCAGGGCCTGGTCGACGCCCCGGTGCTCGAGGTCGACGCCGTGCGCACCGCCGCCGGCACCGTGGCGGCCCGCGTCTACGGCGGCGGGCGCGACGCCCGCCCGCGCCTGGTCGGCGTGACCGGCACCAACGGCAAGACCACCACGAGCTTCCTCGCCGCCGCCCTGCTCGAGGCCCTGGGGCGCCGGTCGGGCATCGTGGGCACGATCCTGATCCGCGCGGGGGAGCGGGAGGTCCCCTCCACGCTCACCACGCCCGAGGCCACCCAGCTGCACGCCCTCATGGCGCTCATGCGCGAGGAGGAGGTGGACACCGCCGTCATGGAGGTCTCCTCCCACGCCGTGGCGTACCAGCGGATCGCCGGCCTGCGCTACGCGGTGGCCGGGTTCACCAACCTGACCCAGGACCACCTGGACATGCACGGCTCGATGCAGGAGTACTTCGCGGCCAAGGCCGGTCTGTTCGACCCCGCCCGCACCGACCACGCCGTCATCACGCTCGACGGCGGCGAGGGGCCCCGCTGGGGCGTCGCCATGGCCCGGGCCGCCGGCGCTCCCGTCACCACGCTCGCCCTCGGGCCGGCCGCGCCGACGCCGGGCGCCCTGGCCGAGCACGACCCCGGCCTCCGGGCGGACTGGGAGGTCGCCGAGCTCGCGCCGGACGGCCTCGGCCACCGCTTCACGCTGCGCCACGCGGCCACGGGCCGGGAGCTGCGGGCCTCCGTCGGTCTGCCGGGCCGCTTCAACGTGGCCAACGCGGCCCTCGCGGTCCTGCTCGTGCTGCACGCCGTGGGGGAGGAGCACCTGGACGCGCTCGCCGCCGTCCTGGACGTGCCCGCGGGCGAGGGCCCGCTGGCCGCCGCCGTCCCGGGACGGATGGAGGTCGTGGGCCGCGAGCCGGACGCCGTCGTCGACTTCGCGCACAACCCGGACGGCATGGTCCAGGCGCTGCGCTCCCTCGCCGACGCCCGGGCGGCGGCCGGGACGCGCGGGCGCACCCTGATCGTGTTCGGCTCCGCCGGTGACCGTGACCGTGACAAGCGGCCCGTGATGGGCGCGATCGCGGCCCGGGCGGCGGATGTGGTGATCGTCACCGACGACACCCCCCACACGGAGGACCCGGCCCCGATCCGTGCCCACATCCTCGCCGGCGCCCGCGCCGAGGCCGACCGCATCGCGCGGGAGGAGCGCCGCACGGTCGTGATCGAGGAGGTGGCCGACCGTGCCGCGGCCATCCGCCGCGCCGTGGAGCTGGCGGGGCCGCAGGACGGCATCCTCCTGGCCGGCCGCGGACACGAGACCACGATGGACTACGACGGCGAGCTCGTCCCGCTGGACGATCGGGTGGCCCTCCGCGAGGCCCTGGCCGCCCGTGTCGCGGCGGCCTCCGCCTCGGGCTCCGGCCCCGCCCGCGAGGGTAAGGTCATCGAGTCATGATCGCTCTCACCGCAGCCCAGATCGCCGAGGCCGTGTCCGGCACGCTCTCGGCCACCCTCGACCCCGCCGCCGTGCTGGTGCACGTCACCCCCGACTCGCGGGAGGTCACCGCCGAGGGCACGCTCTACGTGGCGAAGCCGGGGGAGCGCGCCGACGGCCACGACTTCATCGACGCCGCGCTGGGCGCCGGCGCCGCCGCCGTGCTCGCCGAGCGCGCCACGCACGCCCCCGACGGCGCCGCGCACCCGGCGATCATCGTGGAGGACGCCGTGCTCGCGATGGGCGCGCTCGCCCGGGAGGTCGTGCGCCGCGTCCGGGAGCACTCCCCGACCACCGTCATCGGCATCACCGGCTCGGCCGGCAAGACCACCACGAAGGACCTGCTCGCCGCCCTGCTGGCCACCCAGGGCCCCACCGTCGCACCGGTCGGCTCGTACAACGGCGAGGTCGGCGTGCCGCTCACGGTGTTCCGGGCGGAGCCGGACACGCGCTTCCTCGTGGTCGAGATGGGCGCGGACCACGTCGGCAACATCGCGTACCTCTGCGACATCGTGCGCCCGGACATCGGCGTCGTGCTCATGGTGGGCACCGCCCATGCGGGCAGCTTCGGCGGCGTGGCGAACATCGCGCGCACCAAGGGCGAGCTCGTGGAGGCCCTCGGCCCCGAGGGCGTCGCCGTCCTCAACCTCGACGACGAGCGTGTCGCCGGCATGGCGGCGCGGACCGCCGCCCCGATCACCTGGTTCACCGCGGACGAGCGGGGCGTCGCCCGCGCGGCCGAGGACGTGTCCGCCGGCCGCGCGTCAGGCCTCGTCGCCGCACGGGACGTGCGCGCCGACGACCAGGAGCGCCCCGTCTTCGACCTGCAGGTCGGGACGGATGGGGCCGCCGTGCGGCATCCGGTCGCCTCCGGACTGACCGGCCTGCACCACGTGCACAACGTGCTGGCCGCCGCGGCGGCCGCCCACGCCGCCGGCATGGACCCGGCCGAGATCGCCCGTGGTCTCGACGGGCTCGGGCCCGCCAGCCGCTTCCGGATGGAGCGCACCGACCGCGCGGACGGCGTCACGATCATCAACGACGCGTACAACGCCAACCCCGAGTCCATGCGCGCCGCGCTGCGGACGCTGGCCACCCTCGGCCGCTCCAGCGGCCGCCGCACCTGGGCCGTCCTGGGGGAGATGCTCGAACTCGGCGATGCCCGCGTCCGTGAGCACACCCTCGTGGGCGAGTCCGTGGTGCGCCTGAACATCGCCCAGCTGCTGGTGGTGGGCGCCGGGGCCCGGCCGCTCTACATCGGCGCCCTCAACGAGGGCAGCTGGGGCGAGGAGGCGCACTTCGTCGACGACGCCGCGCAGGCCGAGGCGTTCCTCGCCGAGCACCTGCGCCCCGGCGACCTCGTCCTCGTCAAGTCCTCCAACGGCGTCGGGCTCGCGGCCCTCGGCGAGCGCCTCGCCACGGCCGACGCCGTCGCCGCCCCCTCCGCCTCCCCGAAGGAGTCCCGACCGTGATCGGACTGCTCATCGGCGGCGTGCTCGGCCTGGTCCTCTCGGCCGCCGGCACCCCGCTGTTCATCCGGTTCCTCGTCAAGCGCGGATACGGCCAGTTCGTCCGCGACGACGGCCCGACCACCCACAAGACCAAGCGCGGCACGCCCACGATGGGCGGCGCGGTCATCATCGGGTCCCTCGTGCTGGCGTATCTGATCACCCACGGGCTGCTCGCGGTGCTCGGCGTCGACTTCGGCGGGCCCACGGCCTCCGGCCTCATCCTGTTGCTGCTCACCGTGGGCATGGCCTTCGTCGGGTTCGTGGACGACTTCACGAAGATCACGAAGCAGCGCTCGCTCGGCCTGACGCCGCGCGGCAAGATCATCCTCCAGGCCCTGATCGGCACCGCCTTCGCCGTCCTCGCCCTGAACTTCCCGGACGAGCGGGGCCTGACCCCCGCCTCGACGGCGATCTCCTTCGCCCGGGACGTCCCGTGGCTCGACCTGGCCTTCGCCGGACCCGCGATCGGCGTCATCCTGTTCGTGATCTGGTCGAACCTCATCACCACCGCCACCACGAACGCCGTGAACCTCACGGACGGCCTCGACGGGCTCGCCACGGGCGCCACCGCCATGATCACGGGCGCCTACGTCCTGATGTCGCTCTTCCAGGCGAGCCAGTCGTGCGCGCTCGAGGGCACACGCGGCTGCTACGAGGTCCGCGACCCCATGGACCTCGCCCTGCTCGCGGCGATCCTCACGGGCAGCCTGCTGGGCTTCCTCTGGTGGAACACCTCCCCGGCCAAGATCTTCATGGGGGACACCGGCTCCCTGGGCCTGGGCGGCGCCCTGGCCGGCTTCGCGATCTTCACGCGCACCGAGATCCTGGTGGCCGTGCTGGCCGGCCTCATGGTCGCGATCACCCTCTCCGTCATCATCCAGGTGGGCTGGTTCAAGGTCTCCGGCGGCAAGCGCGTGTTCCTCATGGCGCCGCTGCAGCACCACTTCGAGCTCAAGGGCTGGGCCGAGGTGACCGTCGTGGTCCGCTTCTGGCTGCTGTCCCTGATGTGCGTCACCGTGGGGCTCGCGATCTTCTACGGCGACTGGCTCATCCGCCAGGGCGGCCTCGCGGGGGTGACCCCGTGACCGGCCCCGCGTCCGACGCCGCGCCCGCACCGGTGCGCCGGCCCCGCGCCGACACCGCCCGCACCGCCGACCTCACGTCCTGGGACGCCCCGGGGTGGGCCGGCCTGCGCGTCGTCGTCACGGGCCTGGGCGTCACCGGCTTCTCCGTGGCCGACACCCTGGCCGAGCTGGGCGCCGCCGTCGTGGTGGTGGACGGCGACGACGGCCCCGAGAACCGGGCGCGCGCCGAGACCCTGCGGATCGTGGGGGTCCGCGAGGTCCTGCTCGACCGGGCGGCCACGCAGGCGCTGCCCGAGGTCGACGGCGCCGCCGCGGACCTCGTCGTGACCTCCCCGGGCTGGCGTCCGGACCAGCCGCTGCTGATGGCCGCCCACGCGGCGGGCCTGCCGATCTGGTCCGACGTCGAGCTGGCCTGGCGGCTGCGCGAGCGCGCCGGCCGGAAGACCGCCGACTGGGTGTGCCTGACGGGCACGAACGGCAAGACGACCACCGTGACGATGGTCGAGGCCATCCTGCGGGCGGACGGCCGTCGGGCGGTGGCCTGCGGCAACGTCGGCACCCCCGTGCTCGACGCGATCCGCGACCCGGAGGGCTTCGACGTGCTCGCCCTCGAGCTCTCCAGCTTCCAGCTGCACTGGACGCACGGACTGGCGCCGGCGTCATCGGCGGTGCTGAACCTGGCCGAGGACCACGTGGACTGGCACGGCTCGATGGACGAGTACGCCGCCGCCAAGGGCAAGGTGTATGCGAACACGCGGGTGGCCTGCGTGTTCAACGAGCAGGACCCGCTGACCCGCACCCTCGTGGAACGCGCGGACGTCCAGGAGGGCTGCCGCGCGATCGGCTTCACCACGGACACCCCGGGCCTGTCCGACATCGGCGTCGTGGACGGGATCCTCGTGGACCGTGCGTTCCTGGACAACCGGCGTCACGAGGCGATCGCCCTGGCCGAGCGCGCCGACCTGGGCCCGGTGGCGCCGCGCCACACCATGGCCAACGCGGCCGCCGCGGCGGCGCTGACCCGGGCCGTCGGGGTGAGCCCCGCGGCCGTGGCCGAGGGCCTGCGCGCCTACGACCGCGGCGAGCACCGCATCCAGCTCGTGGCCACCTCCCGCGACGTCATGTGGGTCAACGACTCCAAGGCGACGAACCCGCACGCCGCGGACGCGTCGCTGGCGGCGTTCAGCTCCGTGGTGTGGCTGGCCGGCGGCCTGCCCAAGGGCGTGACCTATCACGAGCTGGTGGCCGCGCACGCCGACCGGCTCCGCGCGGTGGTGCTCCTGGGCAGGGACACCTCGGCCCTGCGCGCGGCCCTGGCCGCGCACGCCCCCGAGGTCCCCGTCCACGCCCCCCTCACCGCGGCCGACGGCACCGGCCCCGCCGACGGTGCGGCCGTGATGGCCGAGGCGGTGCGCGTGGCCGACGGCCTGGCCCGCCCCGGCGACACCGTGCTCATGGCGCCCGCCGCGGCGTCGATGGACCAGTTCCGCTCCTACGCGGCCCGCGGCGAGGCGTTCATCGAGGCCGTCGCCGGGCTGATGCGCGAGCACGGCTGGGACGTGCACGACGACGCCGCGCCCGACGCCGACTGACCCGCCGCCCACCCGACCGTCTCGCTTCCCCCGTGAGGAGGGCCATGTCCCCGATCGAGCTCCGCCCGGTGCGCTCCGGCGCGGACGACGACGCCCCCGAGCACCGGGAGCGGCTCCTGCGCCGGATGTGGCGGGTCCTCGAGGGTCGCCGCGCCCTCGACCTGTCGGTCCTGCTCATCAGCGGCTGCACCGCCCTGCTCACGGTGCTGGGCCTCGTGATGGTGCTCTCCTCGTCCTCCGTCGAGGCGATCGGCACCGGCGGCGGCTCGTACGCTCTGTTCCTGCGCCAGACCGCCTGGGCGGTGGCGGGCGTGGCGGCCCTGCTCGTGTTCTCGCGCCTGCCGGTGCGCGTCTTCAAGGCGCTCGCCTGGCCGGCGTTCGGCGTGGCCGTGATCCTGCTCGCGCTGGTCGCGTTTTCCCCGCTCGGGGTCACCGTGGGCGGCAATCGCAACTGGCTCGGCATCGGCGGGTTCCGGATGCAGCCCTCCGAGGCCGCCAAGCTCGCCCTGGCCCTGTGGGCGGCGGCGGTCCTGGAGCGCAAGCACCGCCTTGTCACCCAGGTGCGGCACGCGCTGATCCCGGTGCTGCCCGGCGGCCTGTTGCTGCTGGTCCTGGTGATGGCGGGCAGCGACCTCGGGACCGCGATCATCCTCGCGCTCGTGCTGGCCACGGTGCTGTACGTGGCCGGCACCCACTGGGGGGTCTTCCTCACCTTCCTGGCGCTGAGCGTGCTGAGCATCCTGGCCCTGACCCTCCTCGCCCCGCACCGCATGGTCCGGGTGCAGGCCTGGCTGGGGGACTGCTCCGACGCCACCGACCCCTGCTTCCAGCCGGCGCACGGGATGTACGCCCTGGCCTCGGGCGGCTGGTGGGGCGCGGGCCTCGGCCAGTCCCGCCAGAAGTGGAGCTACATCCCGGAGGCCGAGAACGACTTCATCTTCACCATCCTCGGCGAGGAGCTCGGGCTCGTGGGCACGCTGGTGGTGCTGCTGGCCTACCTCGGCCTGGCGATCGGCATCTACCGCGTCGCCGCCGGGACCACGTCCACGTTCATCCGCCTGTCCACGTGGGGGATCCTGGCCTGGCTGGTGGGCCAGGCGTCCGTCAACATCGCGATGGTCTCCGGGATCATCCCCGTGGTGGGCGTCCCGCTGCCCTTCATCTCCTATGGTGGTTCCGCGCTCACCCTGTCCTTGAGCGCGGTCGGCATCGTGCTGGCCTTCGCCCGCCACGAGCGTCGCCGTGCCGCGCAGCCGGACGCCCGCCCGCAGGCGGAGGAGCCGGACACCGACCCCCTCCCCGTGATCCCCACCCCCGTCCTCCAGGAGCCCCGATGACGCAGACCTCTCATCCCTCCGGACCCCTGCGGGTGGTGCTGGCCGGCGGCGGCACCGCCGGCCACATCTCCCCGATGCTCGCGATCGCCCGCGCCCTGGAGGATGACGGCGGCGGCCCCGTCGAGTGCACCATGGTCGGCACCGCCTCCGGCATGGAGACGCGTCTCGTCCCCGAGGCGGGCTACGAGCTCGACCTGATCGACCGGGTCCCGATGCCGCGCCGCCCGTCGATGGACGTCGTCCGCTTCCCGGCCCGCATGCGCGCCGCGGTCGCCACGGCGGCCCGGATCCTGCGGGACCGGCGCGCCGACGTCGTCGTGGGCGTGGGCGGCTACGTCGCCACCCCCGTGTACCTCGCCGCGTTCCGGGCCGGTGTGCCCGTGGTGGTCCACGAGGCCAACGCCCGCCCCGGCCTGGCCAACCGCATCGGCGCCCTGCGGGCCACGCACGTCGGCACCGCCCTGCCGGACACCCGCCTCCGCGGCGCCCGCTGGGTGGGCATGCCGATGCGCCCCGAGATCTCCGGCCTGGACCGGGCGGCCGCCGGCCGTGCCGCCCGTGAGGCCCTCGGCCTCGACCCGGACCGGACCACCGTCGTGGTGACCGGCGGCAGCTCGGGTGCGCTGGCCGTGAACCGCACCGTGCGCGCCGCGCTGGGCGACCTCCTCGACGCCGGTCTGCAGGTCTTCCACCTGACCGGGCGGGACAAGGCCCTCACCGAGGACGACGGCAGCCTCCTGGTCCGGGACGGCTACGTCCAGCGGGAGTACCTGGCGGGCATGGAGCAGGCCTACGCCGCCGCCGACCTGATCGTCGCCCGCTCGGGCGCCGGCACGGTCTGCGAGGTGTCCGCGGTCGGCCTGCCCGCCGTCTACGTCCCCCTGCCCATCGGCAACGGCGAGCAGGCGCTCAACGCCCGCCCCGTGGTGGAGGCGGAGGGTGCGCTGCTCGTCCGCGACGACGCCTTCGGGCGCGCGTGGGTGCAGCGTCAGCTGATCCCGCTGGCGACCGACCCCGAGCGTCTGGCGCGCATGGGGGAGGCGGCCGCCCGCTTCGGCGTCCGGGACGCGGACGTCACCATGGCCGGCCTCGTGCGCTCGGCCGCCCAGGAAGGAGCCCGGCGATGAGCCGCGACGAGAGCACCCGTCCCGCGGCCGAGGGCCGCTTCGCCGACCTGGGCCGCGTGCACCTGCTGGGGATCGGCGGCGTGGGCGTGTCGGGGGTCGCCCGCATCCTCCAGGAGCAGGGCGTCGCGGTGTCCGGCTCCGACGCGAAGGACCTGCCCGTAATGCGCGAGCTCGCCGCGGGCGGCGCCCGGATCACGGTCGGCTACGACGCCGCGCACCTCGGCCGGGACGTCACCACGGTGATCGCCTCCTCGATCGCCGGGCCGGGCAACCCGGAGCACGACGCCGCCGTGGCACGCGGACTGCGCGTGCTGCACCGTTCCGAGGGCCTCGCCCTGGCCATGCGCGGCCACCGGGTGCTGGCCGTCGCCGGCACGCACGGGAAGACCACCACGTCCTCCATGGCCGCCATGGCCTTCTCCGACGCCGGCTGGGACCCCACGTTCGCCGTCGGCGCCGCCGTCGCCGGGCTCGGCACCAACGCCCGGGCGGGCCGGGGCGAGTGGTTCATCGCGGAGGCCGACGAGTCCGACGGCACCCTGGTGAACTACCCGAGCACGATCGGGATCGTCACGACCGTGGAGGCCGACCACCTGGACCACTACGGGACCGAGGAGGCGGTGCACCAGGTCTTCCGGGACTTCGCGGGCGGGCTGCCAGCCGCCGCCCAGGGCGGGGTCCTCGTGGCCTGCCTCGACGACGCCGGCGCGGCGGAGCTCGCCGCGTGGGCCCGTGACAACGCGGCCGCCGACGTCGTGACCTACGGCACGGCGCCCCGCGACGGCGTGGTGCCGGACCTGCTGGTCACCGACCTCGCGGTGGAGCCGGGCGAGACCGGAGTGGGCCAGCGCGCCACGTTCCGGATGGCGGACGGGCCGGAGCGCACCCTGCACCTGCAGGTGCCCGGCCGGCACAACGCGCTGAACGCCGCCGCCGTGGTCCTGGCCGCCGTCCGGGCGGGCATGGCCTTCGAGGCCGCCGTGCGGGGCGTCGAGGCCTTCCGGGGCACGGCCCGCCGATTCGAGTTCCGTGGCGCCGCGCGCGGCGTGCGGGTCTTCGACGACTACGCGCACCATCCCACGGAGGTGGCCGCCGCGGTCTCCGCCGGCCGTGCCGTGGCCGGTGACGCCCGCGTGCACGTCCTGTTCCAGCCCCACCTGTTCTCCCGCACCCGGGACTTCGCCGCCGAGTTCGCCGCCGCCCTCTCCGGGGCGGACGTGGTGCGCGTGCTGCCCGTGTACGCGGCCCGGGAGGAGCCGATGCCCGGCGTCGACTCGTCCCTCATCGCCTCCCGCCTCACCACGGGTGCCGCCGAGGACCGTGTCGTCGCCGAGGACCGCGCCGAGGCGGTGCGCTCGCTCGCGGCGGGCGCCACGGCCGGCGACGTCGTCCTGACGATGGGCGCGGGGGACGTCACCGCCCTGGGTCCGGACCTGCTGGCCGAGCTCGGCCGGGACGCGGCGCCCGGCGTCGCCCACCCGTGAGGCGCGGCCGCGGGACGCCGCCGCCGGCCGGAACCGACGCCTCCACCGTCGTCCAGTTCCCGGGCCGCACCGCGCGCCGGCGCCGCGCCACCCGCTGGGGTGTGGCGGCCGCGGTGCTCGCGGTGCTGGGCGCCCTGGGCTCGGTCGTGTTCTTCTCGCCCGTGCTCGCGGTGGACCGCGTCGAGGTCACCGGCACCCGCCACGTCTCCGCCACCGACGTCCAGGAGCGCCTGGAGCCCGTGTACGGCGTGCCGCTGTCCCGCGTCGGCGCCGGCCGCGTGCGCGAGCTGGTCGGCGGTCTGCCCGGGGTGGCCGAGGTCCAGACCGTGCCCCGCCTGCCCACCGGCCTGGAGGTCGTGGTCCGGGAGCACGAGGCGCGGGCCCGGCGGGACGGCGACGACGGCGTGCAGCTGCTGCTCGCGGACGGCACCGTCCTGACGGGAGTGCCGGAGGAGCGGCTCGAGGGGGAGGACCTCCCCGCGTTCTCGGAGGAGCTGGCGCACCGGGCGCAGGAGGAGCGCGCCGAGGTGGCCGAGGTGCTGGCCGCGCTGCCGGAGTCCGTGGCCGATCGTGTCGAGACCGCGGACTCTCGGGGCCCGGGCCAGGTCCGTCTGGCGCTCGAGGGCGGGGTGACCCTGGTCTGGGGCGACGCGCAGGACGCCGGTCTCAAGGGGTCCGTGGCCGAGGCGTTCCTGGCGGACGAGCGGCACGGATCCGCGGCGGGCGGCGTCGCCGAGATCGACGTCTCCGTGCCCACGCGGCCGATCACGCGCTGAACCGGGGCCACAGGAGTCTCCAGTAGAACGTGAAGGTGAAGGTCGGGGCGCGGGACCTCGTGCGAGTCGGGGGGTCCTCACCGCGGCTGCTGGTCCTTCGAGTCTCACGTGAAAGTTGATGTTGAGGCCGTCTTTTCCGCGTGGACACGCCGTTTTCTTTTGCACGTGACGCGGGCCTCCCAGTACGGTGGACCCGAACGCGCGCGAGGCTCGCTTCACGCTGTGCTTGAAGGTGTCCACCCCGGGTGGCCGCCGATCACCGGGGCGATGTGCCTCGCGCTGACCTCTCGAGATCTCGAACAAAGGGAACCAACACCGTGGCTGCACCCCAGAACTACCTGGCCGTCATCAAGGTCGTCGGCATCGGCGGCGGCGGCGTGAACGCCGTGAACCGCATGATCGAGGTGGGGCTCCGCGGCGTGGAGTTCATCGCCATCAACACGGACGCCCAGGCGCTGCTGATGTCGGACGCGGACGTGAAGCTGGACGTGGGCCGCGAGCTCACCCGTGGACTCGGCGCGGGCGCGAACCCCGAGGTCGGCCGCCAGGCCGCCGAGGACCACGCGGAGGAGATCGAGGAGGTCCTGCGGGGCGCGGACATGGTGTTCGTGACCGCGGGCGAGGGCGGCGGCACCGGCACCGGCGGAGCGCCCGTCGTGGCCCGCATCGCGCGCTCGCTCGGCGCCCTGACCATCGGCGTCGTGACCCGTCCGTTCACGTTCGAGGGCCGCCGTCGCGCCGGCTCCGCCGAGGCGGGCATCGACGCCCTGCGGGACGAGGTCGACACCCTCATCGTGATCCCGAACGACCGCCTGCTGTCCATCTCGGACCGCAACGTCTCGGTCATGGACGCCTTCCGTCAGGCGGACCAGGTGCTCCTCTCCGGCGTCCAGGGCATCACCGACCTGATCACCACCCCGGGCCTGATCAACCTCGACTTCGCGGACGTGAAGTCCGTGATGCAGGGCGCGGGCTCCGCGCTCATGGGCATCGGCCACGCGCAGGGCGAGGACCGCGCCGTCAAGGCGGCCGAGCTGGCGATCGCCTCGCCGCTGCTCGAGGCCTCCATCGACGGCGCGTACGGCGTGCTGCTCTCCATCCAGGGCGGCTCCGACCTCGGCCTCTTCGAGATCAACGAGGCCGCGCGACTGGTCCAGGAGGTCGCCCACCCGGAGGCCAACATCATCTTCGGCGCGGTCATCGACGACGCCCTCGGCGACGAGGTGCGCGTGACCGTGATCGCCGCGGGCTTCGACAAGGTGGACGTCACCTCCGCCCCGGCCGCCCCGCAGGCCGCGCAGCAGCAGCAGGCGGCCCCGCAGCGGGCCGCGGCCCCCGCGCAGCCGCAGCCCGTCCCCGCCCAGCCGCAGCCGGCCGCCCCGGCCCCGCCGCAGCAGGCCGAGCGCCCCGCCGTGCGCGGCACCGTGCCGCTGGCCCCGCAGGAGCAGCAGCCGCGCCGCCAGCAGGACCTGCCCACCGTGGTGGAGCCGGACCTCGGCGCCGGGTCCTCGGACCTGGACGTCCCGGACTTCCTCAAGTGACGGCCGCGGAGGGGCCGGCCGGGACCACACGGGTCCCCGCCGGCCCCTTCGTGCACCGCGAGACCGTCCGCACCGCGACGGGCGCCGTGCACGTCGCCTGGACCTCCGTGGCCGCCGGCAACCTCGCGCTGCACGTGGTCCCGCCGGACGAGGCCGAGGGGCTCGCTCGCGTCAGCGCCGCCCGTCGCGCCCTGGAGCGCGTGATGGGGGTCCCCGAGGGCGCCACGCTCTATCTGGACCAGGTGCACTCGGCCGACGTCGTGTGGGCGGACGGGCCCGGGCGCGGCGGTGCCCCGGCCCCCGTGGCCGACGCCGCCGTGAGCCGCGACGGGTCCCGGCCGCTGGCCGTCATGGTGGCCGACTGCCTCCCCGTGGTCCTCGTCGACGAGACGACCGGCGCGACCGCCGTGGCCCACGCCGGGCGACGCGGGCTGCTGGAGGGCGTCCTGGAGGCGACCGTCGATCGGCTGCTCTCCCTGCGTCCGGAGGCCGACCGGGCCGGTCCCGGCCTGCGCGCCTGGATCGGCCCCGGCGTGTGCGGCCGCTGCTACGAGGTGCCCGCGGCCATGCGCGACGACGCCGCCGCCCGCCTCCCGGCGACCGCCGCCACCACGTCCTGGGGCACCCCCGCCCTCGACCTGCCCGCCGGCGCCGCGGAGGTCCTCCGTGCCCGCGGGGTGGCCGCCGCGACGATCGACGTGTGCACGCGGGAGGACGAGCGCCTGTTCTCGCACCGTCGGGCGCCCGGTGAGGGCCGGTTCGCCGGCCTCGTCTGGCGCGCCGACCCCGACGCCACCACCCCGAGAGGAGACGCATGACCGCCCCCGCCACCGCCGGGCCGACCCCGACGGACCCCCGCGCCCGGGAGATCGCCGACGCGCTCGCCGCGGTGCACTCCCGCATCGCCGACGCCGCGCGGGACGCCGGGCGCGAGGCGGAGCCCGCGCTCGTCGTCGTGACCAAGACCCACCCCGCCGAGGACGTCGTGCGCCTCACCGCGCTCGGCGTGACCGACGTGGGGGAGAACCGCGACCAGGAGGCCCGGCCCAAGGCCGAGGCCGTCGCTGCGGCCCTGGGGGCGGAC
Organism: Micrococcus sp. Mcc28; assembly: GCF_024519775.1. Taxonomy (NCBI): domain Bacteria; kingdom Bacillati; phylum Actinomycetota; class Actinomycetes; order Micrococcales; family Micrococcaceae; genus Micrococcus; species Micrococcus sp. Mcc28. Next base: position 41,494 of record NZ_JALJRH010000004.1, read on the forward strand.
GCCCCGCGCTGGCACTTCGTGGGCCAGCTGCAGACCAACAAGGCCAAGTACGTGGTGCGCTACGCGTCCGTGGTGGAGTCGGTGGACCGACCCGAACTGGCCGAGGCGCTCTCGCGGGCGCTCGTGCTGCGGCGCGAGCGCGAGCCCGAGGCCGCGATCCCCGACCTGGAGTGCCTCGTGCAGGTGGATGTCGACGACCGCGCCGACGAGGACCGTCCCGAGGGGATCGGCCCGCGCGGCGGCGCCCGCCCCGAGGACGTCCCCGCCCTCGCGGCCGTCGTCGCCGGCCTGCCGGGCCTGCGGCTGGGCGGGCTGATGTGCGTGGCACCGCGCGGCCTGGACCCGGAGGACGCGTTCCGCCGGCTCGCCGCTCTCGGCGGGCGCGTGCGGCAGACGCATCCGGAGGCCACCGCGCTGTCCATGGGGATGAGCGCGGACCTCGAGGCGGCCGTGCGCGCAGGGGCGACACAGGTGCGCATCGGCTCCGACGTTCTGGGGGCCCGGGACGCGGTGGGCTAACGTTGACCCCGCGCGTCCCGGCGGGACGCGACAGGACCGTGCGGACGCATGCGCACCGACGACGAACGACGGCGGCCCCCGGGGCCGGAGGACGTGGTGAAGGAAGACTCATGGCTGGTGCCCTGAAGAAGACGATGATCTACCTCGGCCTGGCCGACGGCGACGAGTACGACGAGCAGCCCCGTGCCACCGAGCGGGAGGCCGCGACCCGACACGAGGTCGTCGAGGCGCGACGCCCCGCGGAGCCGGACACCGACCCCCACATGGAGGCCGTCCGCCCCGCTGCGGTCCGCGATCCCGAGCCGGCCGAGCGGCCGGAGCCCGTGATCCCGTCCGGCTCCACCGCGGCCGAACCCGTCGAACCCCGGCGTCCGGCGCGTCCCGAGCCGGTCGACCCGGGCTACCGGGCCCCGGTGACCCCCATCAAGCGAGCCGCAGCGTCGTCTGCCGAAGGAGCCTCCGTGCACACCCTGTCCACCGTCCACCCCCGCTCCTACAACGACGCGAAGGCGATCGGCGAGGCCTTCCGCTCCGGCGTCCCCGTGATCATGAACGTGACCGACCTCGGTGAGAACGAGGCCAAGCGCCTCGTGGACTTCGCGGCCGGCCTCGTCTTCGGCCTGCACGGCTCGATCTCCCGCATCACCAGCAAGGTGTTCCTGCTGACCCCGGCCACCGTGGACGTCGTCGGCGCCGAGCAGGGCGAGTCCGGCGCGGTCGACTCCCCGTTCGACGGCGACTGAGGCGCCCATGCAGCTGCTCCTCGCCCTCGCCTACCTCGCCCTGACGGTGGTGCTCGCGGCGCTGACCGTGCGGATCGTCCTGGACGTCACGCAGTCGTTCGCCCGCCACTGGCGCCCCACCGGGGCGGCCCTCGTGCTGGCCAGCGGCGTGTACGGGGCCACCGACCCGTTGCTGCGCCCCGTGCGTCGTGCCGTGCCGCCGGTGAACCTGGGCGGCATCGGCCTGGACGTGGCCTTCCTCATCGTGTTCCTCGGCGTCGTCCTGCTGCGGGTCCTGGTGCTGAGCCTGGCCGGCGTGGCCTGACCCGCGGCCCGGGGCGGCTGTCGGCCCCGGTGGTAGTCTTCGCGGCAGGATCGGCGCCGCCCCTCACCGGCGCGCCGGCCGTCGACGCGCCGGGCCGCCCGGCCGTCCCCGAGCACCGAGCAGAGAGCGAGACGGTTCCATGGCGCTGTCCTGGGAAGACGTGGTCAACAAGCAGTTCCAGCCCACGAAGTTCCGCGAGGGCTACGACCAGACCGAGGTGGATGACTTCCTCGACGAGATCGTGGCGGAGTTCAAGCGCCTGATCGCCCTCAACGAGCAGCTCGAGTCCGAGAACGCGGAGCTGCGCGCCGGCGGCGCCGCCCCGGCCGCCGGCCCCGCTGCGGACACCCCGCAGGCCGCCGCGACGCCGGCCTCCGTCGAGGAGGCGGCCCCGGCCGCCGCCCCCGAGTCCGCCGACGCGGCCGCGACCTCCGCCGCCGGCGTCCTGGCCATGGCCCAGCGGCTGCACGACGAGCACGTCGCCGCGGGCGAGCAGCGCAGCACCGAGCTCGTGGCCGAGGCCGAGGCCACCGCGGCCCGGCTCGTCAGCGACGCCGAGGAGCAGAAGGCCCGCACCCTCGAGGCCCTGGCCGAGGAGAAGGCCGGTCTGGAGGGCGAGGTCGAACAGCTGCGCAGCTTCGAGACCGACTACCGCAGCCGCCTCACCTCCTACATCGAGGGCCAGCTGCGGGAGATCCGCGCCCAGAAGCGCGTCGAGCCCCCCACGCCCACGGCGTGAGTCGTGCCGTCGACGCCGCGCCGGCCCCGCGATCCCCTCGCGCGGGCCGGCGAGCCGTGCTCACCGCCCTCATCGTGGCGGTGCTGGCCTACGCCCTCGACCAGCTGACCAAGTACGCGGTCGAGAGCACGATGCAGCTGGGGGACTCCGTCACGGTGATCCCCGGGGTGCTGCGCTGGCACTACATCCTGAACCCGGGCGCGGCCTTCTCCATCGGCGAGGACCACACCTGGGTGTTCACCGTCATCCAAGCCGTGGTGGCGGTGGCCGCCCTCGTCGGGATCGCCCGCGTGCGCTCGACGCCGTGGGCCCTGGCGTTGGGCGGGCTCGCCGGCGGCGTGCTCGGCAACCTCACGGACCGGCTGTTCCGGCCCCCGGCGTTCGGGCGCGGCCACGTGGTCGACATGATCTCCGTGCCGCACTTCGCGATCTTCAACGTGGCGGACTCGTTCATCGTCTGCTCCGTCATCGGCGTCGCCCTGCTCGTGATGACCGGCCGCCGCCTGGACGGCACACGGGAGGCGTGAGGACATGGGCATGAGACCGGGACTGACCGAGCGGCTCGAGGTCACCGAGGCCGAGGCGGGCCGGCGGGTCGACGCGGTGCTCGCCGACGCGTTCGGCGTCTCCCGCTCGCTGCTGGCGGACTGGTTCACCCGGGGCCTGGTGCGGGCCGAGTCGCGCTCCGGCCGCCGGGACCGCGTCCTGGCCAAGTCCGCGAAGGCCGTGGCGGGGGAGACCCTCGCCGTCGACGTCCCCGACGACCCCGACCCCCTGGAAGTGAGGGCAGAGCGCGTGGACGCGCTGAGCATCCTGTACGAGGACGAGGACCTGGTGGCCGTGGACAAGCCCACCGGCGTGGCCGCACACCCCTCGCCCGGCTGGGTCGGGCCCACCGTGGTGGGCGCCCTGGCCGCCCTCGGCTACGACATCACCACCTCGGGCGCCCCCGAGCGCCAGGGGATCGTGCACCGGCTCGACGTCGGCACCACCGGGGTCATGGTCGTGGCCAAGACCGAGCGCGCCTACACGGCCATGAAGGACCAGTTCCGCGAGCGCGTGCCGGAGAAGGTCTACCACGCCGTGGTCCAGGGCATCCCGGACCCGCTGAGCGGCACCGTGGACGCGCCCATCGGGCGGCATCCCGGCCATCACTGGAAGTTCGCGGTGCTCGAGGACGGCCGGCCGTCCGTGACCCACTACGAGACGCTCGAGGTGTTCGGCCGGGCCACCCTGCTCGAGGTCCACCTGGAGACCGGGCGCACCCACCAGATCCGCGTGCACACCTCGGCGCTGCGCCACCCGTGCGTCGGCGACCTCACGTACGGGGCGGATCCGCGCCTGGCGGCCGAGCTCGGGCTGACCCGCCAGTGGCTGCACGCCCACCGGCTGGCGTTCCCGCACCCGGTCACGGGGGAGCCGGTGACGATCACCTCCCCGTATCCGGAGGACCTCGCCCACGCCCTGGCGGCGCTGCGCGGCGACGAGGACTGAGCCTGCACCGTCGACGTGACCCCCGTCCCGGTCCGGCCCCGCCGCCCGGGCACCACGAGTAGGCTGGTGCGGCCCCGCTGTCCTCCCCGTCGAAAGGCCCACCCCGCATGACCGTGTCCGCCGACGCCCGCGCCGACGCCGTGAAGGACGGCGGCTTCGTCCACCTGCACACGCACACCGAGTACTCCATGCTCGACGGCGCCGCGAAGCTGGACGACCTGTTCGCCGAGGCTCAGCGGCTGGGCATGGACTCGCTGGCCATCACGGACCACGGCTACCTCTTCGGCGCCTACGACTTCTGGTCCAAGGCGAAGGCGGCGGGCGTCAAGCCGATCATCGGGCTCGAGGCCTACGTGGCCCCCGGGCATCAGCACCGCACGGACAAGGAGAAGACCCGCTGGGGCGAGCCCCACCAGCGGGGGGACGACGTGTCCGGCGGCGGTGCGTACACGCACATGACGCTGCTGAGCGAGACCACCGAGGGGATGCACAACCTGTTCCGGATGGGCTCGATCGCCTCGCTGGACTCGGTGTACGCCAAGTGGCCGCGGCTGGACCGGGAGCTGCTGAGCCAGTACTCGAAGGGCCTGATCGCCACCACGGGCTGCCCCTCCGGCGAGGTGCAGACGCGCCTGCGCCTGGGCCAGTACCGGGAGGCGATGCAGGCGGCCTCGGACTTCCGGGACATCTTCGGCAAGGACAACTACTACTGCGAGATCATGCACCACGGCCTCGACATCGAGCGCCGGGTGATGACGGACCTGCGCCGGCTCGCCAAGGACCTGGGCCTGCCGTTCGTGGCCACGAACGACCTGCACTACACCCACGAGCACGACGCCAAGGCGCACGAGGCGCTGCTGGCCCTGCAGTCGGGCTCGAAGCTCAACGAGCCCAGCTACGACCAGGGCGGCTCCCGCTTCGCGTTCTCCGGCACCGAGTACTACCTGAAGTCCCCGCGGCAGATGCGCGAGCTCTTCGCGGAGCTGCCCGAGGCCTGCGACAACACGCTGCTCATCGCCGAGCGGTGCGAGGTCGAGTTCGACACGAAGGCCAACTACATGCCGGTCTTCCCCACGCCGGAGGGCGAGGACGAGACCAGCTGGCTCATCAAGGAGGTCGCCTCCGGTCTGGCCTACCGCTACCCGGACGGCGTGCCGGACCACGTGCGCAAGCAGGCGGACTACGAGCTGGACGTCATCATCTCGATGGGCTTCCCCGGGTACTTCCTCGTCGTGGCCGACTTCATCAACTGGGCCAAGGAGAACGGCATCCGGGTGGGCCCGGGCCGTGGCTCGGGCGCCGGATCGATGGTGGCGTACGCGCTGCGCATCACGGACCTGGACCCGCTCAAGCACGGGCTGATCTTCGAGCGGTTCCTCAACCCGGACCGCGTGTCCATGCCCGACTTCGACGTCGACTTCGACGACCGCCGTCGCTCCGAGGTGATCGACTACGTCACCCGCAAGTACGGCGACGAGCGCGTCACCATGATCGTCACGTACGGCACCATCAAGACCAAGCAGGCCCTGAAGGACTCGGCCCGCGTGATGGACCAGCCGTTCTCGATGGGCGAGTCCCTCACCAAGGCGCTGCCGCCGGCGGTGATGGCCAAGGACATCCCGCTCAAGGACATCGAGGACCCCGCGGCCCCGCGCTACGGGGAGGCCGCGCCCTTCCGCGAGCTGATCGCCACGGACCCGGTGGCGAAGGAGGTCTTCGAGACCGCCAAGGGTCTCGAGGGTCTGAAGCGGCAGTGGGGCGTGCACGCGGCCGGCGTGATCATGTCCTCGGTGCCGGTGATCGACGTCATCCCGATCATGCGTCGTCTCCAGGACGGCCAGGTCATCACCCAGTTCGACTACCCGATGGCGGAGTCCCTGGGCCTGATCAAGATGGACTTCCTGGGGCTGCGCAACCTCACGATCATCTCGGACGCGCTCGAGAACGTGAAGGCGAACCAGGGCGTGGACCTGGACCTGGAGACCCTCGACGTGGACGACCCGGCGGCCTACGAGCTGCTGGCCCGCGGCGACACCCTCGGCGTGTTCCAGCTCGACGGCGGCCCCATGCGCTCGCTGCTGAAGATGATGCGCCCGGACAACTTCGAGGACATCTCGGCGACCATCGCCCTGTACCGCCCCGGCCCCATGGGCGCGAACTCGCACACCAACTACGCGCTGCGCAAGAACGGGCAGCAGGAGATCACCCCGATCCACCCGGAGCTGGAGGAGCCGCTGCGGGAGATCCTGGACACCACCTACGGCCTGATCGTGTATCAGGAGCAGGTCATGGCGATCGCCCAGAAGGTGGCGGGCTACTCGCTCGGCCAGGCCGACATCCTGCGCCGCGCGATGGGCAAGAAGAAGAAGTCGGAGCTGGACAAGCAGTACGAGGCGTTCCACCAGGGCATGCTGGACCGCGGCTACTCGGAGGCCGCGGTGAAGGCCCTGTGGGACATCCTGCTGCCCTTCTCGGACTACGCGTTCAACAAGGCGCACTCGGCCGCCTACGGCCTGGTCTCCTACTGGACGGCCTACCTCAAGGCGCACTACCCGGCGGAGTACATGGCGGCGCTGCTCACCTCGGTGGGCGACGACAAGGACAAGCTGGCCATGTACCTCAACGAGTGCCGCCACATGGGCATCACGGTGCTGCCCCCGGACGTGAACGAGTCCCACCTGACCTTCACCCCCGTCGGCCGGGACATCCGCTTCGGCATGGGCGCCGTCCGCAACGTGGGCGCCAACGTGGTCAAGGGCATGGTCCAGGCGCGCGAGGACAAGGGCTCGTACACGGGCTTCGGCGACTTCCTGGCGAAGGTGCCGCTCGTGGTGTGCAACAAGCGCACCATCGAGTCCATGATCAAGGCCGGCGCCTTCGACTCCCTCGGCTACGCCCGCCGCGCCCTGCTGGCCGTGCACGAGGAGGCCGTGGACGCCACCGTGGCGCAGAAGCGCAAGGAGGATCACGGCGAGTTCACCTTCGACCTGTTCGCGCTCGGCGGCGGCGACGAGGACGACTCCGACGCCGCGGACGGCGTCGCCGTCCCGGACCTGCCGGAGTGGGCCAAGAAGGAGAAGCTCGCGTTCGAGCGCGAGATGCTGGGCCTGTACGTGTCCGACCATCCGCTGCAGGGCCTCGACGGCGTCCTGGCCCAGCACGCCGACGTCCAGATCACCCGCGTGCTCGACGACGACGGGCCCGCGGACGGCGCGATCGTCACCATCGCGGGCCTGGTCACCACGCTCGAGCGCCGCATCGCCAAGTCCTCGGGCAACGCGTACGCGCGCTGCGAGATCGAGGACCTCGGCGGCTCGATGGACGTCATGTTCTTCGGCCAGGTGTACGCGCCCATCGCGATGATGCTGGCCGAGGACCTCGTCGTCGCCGTCAAGGGCAGGGTGCAGCGCCGGGACGACGGGTCGGTGTCCCTGTCGGCGATGGAGCTGACCATCCCGGAGCTCTCGGACGGCCCCGGCGGCCCCGTGCGGATCACGCTGCCCGCGTTCAAGGCCACGGAGCAGGTCATGGGCCAGCTGGCGGACGTGCTGCGCACCCACGAGGGCTCCTCGGAGGTGCGGCTGTCCCTGGTGGGCCAGCGTGCCACGCAGGAGTTCCAGCTGGGCCCGCAGTTCCGGGTGAGCCCGAACCCGGCGCTGTTCGGGGACCTCAAGATCCTGCTGGGTCCGGCCTGCCTCGGCTGAGCGGACGTAGCATGGGAGTGCCCCGCCCAGGAGGAGAGAGCTGATGCACTGCCCGTTCTGCCGTCATGAGGACTCGCGCGTGGTCGACTCGCGCTCCCTCGACGACGGCTCCGCCATCCGTCGGCGTCGGCAGTGTCAGGCCTGCGGGAAGCGGTTCACCACCATGGAGACCACCGCCCTGACCGTCGTCAAGCGCTCCGGGGTGGCGGAGCCGTTCGACCGCTCCAAGGTGATCAACGGCGTCCGGAAGGCGTGCCAGGGGCGGCCGGTGACGAGCGACGACCTGGCCATGCTCGCCCAGGAGGTCGAGGAGACGGTCCGTGCCACGGGCAACGCCGAGGTGGACGCCCACGACGTCGGCCTGGCCATCCTCGATCCGCTGCGCCGTCTCGACCAGGTGGCCTTCCTGCGCTTCGCCTCCGTCTACCGGGACTTCGAGTCCCTCGACGACTTCGAGGAGGCCATCGCGGAGCTCCGGGCCGGTGACGGGGACGACCGCGGCCGTCCCGCCGTGCAGCCGCGGCTGTTCACCCGCTGACCTGGGCCGATGCGACGGCGCGGCCGGGATCGACGCTGCAGTGGTGCGCACGGCCTCCAGGCGCTACAGTGATCCCCGGGTCGACCTCGGTCGGCCCGGCAAGACTGCCGAGGGCGGTTCCGGAGGGGAAGCCGGAACCGCCCTCGGTGTCTGCGCCCTCAGTTGCCGTCGGCGAGCGAGCCGTGCGCGGCCAGGGCGGCGCCCACGATGCCCGCGTTGTTCTGCAGCTGGGCCGGGACGATCGGGGTGCGCAGGCGCAGCAGCGGCAGGTAGTCGTCCGGCCGCTTGGAGATGCCGCCGCCGACGATGAACAGGTCGGGCGAGAAGATCCGCTCCACGTGGGAGAAGAAGCGCTGCAGTCGCTCGGCGTACTCGGCCCAGCTGAGCTGATCGCGCTCCCGGGCCTTCGCGGAGGCCCGCGACTCGGCCATCACGCCGTCGAGCTCCAGGGATCCGACCTCGAAGTTCGGGACGAGCACGCCGTCGTGGATCATCGCGCCGCCGATGCCGGTGCCGAGCGTGATCACGTGCACCAGGCCGCGCACGCCCCGCCCGGCCCCGTAGCGGGCCTCCGCGAGGCCGGCCGCGTCGGCGTCGTTGACCACGGTCACGGGGCGGCGCAGGTGCTCCTCGAACGTGCCGCGCAGATCGGTGCCGATCCACGAGTGGTCGATGTTGTTCGCGGACAGGCACACCCCGTCCTTGACGATCGAGGGGAAGCACACGCCCAGCGGGGCGGAGGGCTTCGGCGCCTTCTCGCGCCCGTCGAGCTCGGCGGTGATGGCCGCCAGGGTCGCCGCCACGGGCTCGGGCATGGCCGGCTGCGGCGTGGGGATGCGGAAGCGGTCCCCGCGCAGGGTGCCGGCCTTCGGCCCCGACCCGAGGCGGACCAGGCCGCCCTTCATGCCGGTCCCCCCGACGTCGATGCCGATCGTCGTGGGGTACTTGGAGGAGCGCTGGGCGGTGCTGGTGTGCGTCGTCACGGCCCCCAGCTTAGTGCCGGGTCACGGCAGCGTGAGAATCTCCGCGCCGTCGTCCGTGACCACGATCGTGTGCTCGAACTGCGCGGTGCGACGGCGGTCGCGGGTCACCACGGTCCAGCCGTCGTCCCACTGGTCCCACTCGATCGTGCCGAGGGTGAGCATCGGCTCGATGGTGAACACCATGCCGGGCACGAGCAGGCGGTCGTGGGCCGGGGCCGCGTCGTAGTGGGGGATCACGAGGCCGGAGTGGAAGTCCACGCCCACGCCGTGGCCGATGAAGTCGCGCACCACGCCGTAGCCGAAGCGCTTGGCGTAGGACTCGATGGCGCGGCCGATCACGTTGACCTGACGGCCGGGCTTCACGGCGCGGATGCCGCGGCGCAGGGCCTCCTCGGTGCGCTCGACGAGCAGCCGGGACTCCTCGTCCACGTCGCCGACCAGGTAGGTGCGGTTGTGGTCCCCGTGGACGCCGTCCAGGTACGCGGTGATGTCCAGGTTGACGATGTCCCCGTCCTCCAGGACGGTGCCGTCCGGGATGCCGTGGCAGATGACCTCGTTGATCGAGGTGCAGATGGACCGCGGGAAGCCGCGGTAGCCCAGGCAGGACGGGTAGGCGCCGCGCTCCACGAGGAAGGCGTGCGCGATCCGGTCCAGCTCGTCCGTGGTGACGCCCGGGCGGATGTGGGCGGCGGTGTGCTCCATGGCCTGCGCGGCCAGGCGGCCGGCGGCGCGGATCCGCTCGACGCCGGTGGCGTCGTAGACGTCCGAGGCGTTGCCCTCGTCCGGGGTGGCCCTGCCGACGTACTCGGGGCGCGGGATCGCGGCCGGCACGGGCGGGGCGGGGGACGGGGCCCCGGGCGTCAGAGTGCCGACGGGGGCGAGCGACCCGGGCTCCGGTGCGGTGGGGCCCGCGGGGCGGGGACCGTTGTGGCTGGACGGGGCGGCGGGGTTCTGACGCTGGGACATGTCCTCCAGCCTATCGGCCCGGCTACTGTGGCCCCCATGACCGAGACGAGCGAGTTCTGGTACAACGTCAACACGCATCAGGTGGAGGTGGGCGCCCAGTCGGACTGGTCCCAGCTGCTGGGCCCGTTCGGCACCCGTGAGGAGGCCCAGGCCGCGATGGACCGCGTGCGGGCGAACAACGAGGCCGCCGACGCCGAGGACGCGCGCGACGACGACTGGGACAGCCGTCCCGTCGACGACGCCTCCTGACCGCGGCACCGGACGACACCGGGCCCCCGTCCCTCGGGACGGGGGCCCGGTCGTCTCAGGGGGCGGGTTCAGCCCTCGAAGCCGTGCTCCGGGGCCGGGAACGCGCCGTCGAGCACGTCCGCGCGATAGGCCCGGACCGCCTCACCCACGACCTCGTGCAGGCGGGCGTACTGACGGACGAACCGGGGCACCCGTCCCTCGCGTAGACCGAGCATGTCCTGCCACACGAGCACCTGGCCCGTGGTGCCCGGGCCCGCGCCGATGCCCACGGTGGGCACCCGCAGTGCGGCGTCGACGGCGGCGGCGACGTCCGAGGGGACCATCTCCATCAGGACGGCGAACGCCCCCGCGGCCTCGAGGGCCTGGGCCGACACGGTCATCCGCTCGGCCGCCCCCGCGCCGCGGCCCTGCACCCGGTAGCCGCCGAGCACGTGCTCGGACTGCGGGGTGAAGCCGATGTGGGCCATGACCGCGACGCCGGCGGCCGTCATCGCGGCCACGTGCTCGGCGAAGCGCTCGTCGCCCTCCACCTTGACGGCGTGCGCGCCGGACTCCTTCACGAGGCGGACGGCCGACTCGACGGCCTGCCGCGGGGAGGCCTCGTACGAGCCGAAGGGCAGGTCCGCGACCACGAGGGCACGCTCGGCACCGCGCACCACGGCCTGGGTGAACAGGATCATCTGGTCCAGGGTGACCGGCAGGGTGGTCGGGTGGCCCAGCATGGTGTTGCCCACCGAGTCGCCCACGAGCAGCACCTCGACGCCGGCCTCGTCGAACAGGGCCGCCGTCATCGCGTCGTAGGTGGTGAGCATCGCGAAGCGCCGGCCCTCGTCCTTGGCCCGCTGCAGGTGGACCGTCCGGTACCGGGACGGGGCGGGCGGACCGTAGGGGGCGGTGTCGTCAGGCTGCCGGGGGGACTGGGGAGCAGACATGGGCCGGAGTCTACGCGGCGCGTCTAGAGTGGCGGCATGGATCGACAGCAGGACTACGTGCTCCGCACCATCGAGGACCGGGACGTCAGGTTCGTCCGGCTCTGGTTCACGGACGTGATCGGCACCCTGAAGTCGGTGGCCCTGTCTCCGGCCGAGGTGGAGAACGCCTTCACGGAGGGCCTGGGCTTCGACGGCTCCTCGATCGACGGATACACCCGCATCTCCGAGTCGGACATGCTGCTGCAGCCCGACCCCTCGACCTTCCAGATCCTGCCGTGGCGCGGCGACCAGGGACAGAGCTCCCGGATGTTCTGCGACGTGCTCACCCCGGACGGCCGCCCCGCCCCCGCCGACCCGCGGCACGTGCTGCGCCGCGTGCTGGACCGGGCCGCCGACCGGGGCTTCACGTGCTTCACCCACCCGGAGATCGAGTTCTACCTCCTGCAGTCGGACCAGCCCGGCCCGGACGGGGAGCCGGTGCCCGTGGACCGCGCGGGCTACTTCGACAACGTGCCCGGCTCCGACGCGGCCGACTTCCGCCGCGACGCCGTCAGCCTCCTCGAGGGGATGGGCATCTCCGTCGAGTTCAGCCACCACGAGAACGGCCCCGGCCAGAACGAGATCGACCTGCGCGCGGCGGACGCGCTCACGACGGCGGACAACGTGATGACGTTCCGGACCGTCGTCAAGGAGGTCGCCGCCGCCCAGGGCACCTACGCCACGTTCATGCCCAAGCCGTTCTCCCACCACCCGGGCTCCGGCATGCACACCCACTTCTCCCTCTTCGAGGGTGACGCGAACGCGTTCTACGACCCCGCGGACGAGTTCCGGCTCTCCGTCACGGGCCGCCGGTTCATCGCGGGCCTGCTGCGCCACTCCGTGGAGATCACCGCGGTGACCCACCAGTTCGTGAACTCCTACAAGCGCCTCTGGGGCGGGGGAGAGGCCCCGTCGTACACCTCGTGGGGGCACAACAACCGCTCCGCCCTCGTGCGCGTGCCCCTGTACAAGCCGGACAAGGCCGGCTCGGCCCGCATCGAGTACCGCGGCATCGACGCCTCGGCCAACCCGTACCTCGCCTACGCCCTGCTGATCGCGGCCGGGCTCAAGGGCATCGAGGAGGGCTACGAGCTGCCCGAGTCCGCCGCCGAGGACATCAGCGCGCTGACCACCCACGAGCGGCGCGTGCTCGGCCACGTCCCCCTGCCCGGCACCCTGCACGACGCCCTGCGCGCCGCCGAGGAGTCCGAGTTCGTGGCATCCGTTCTGGGCGAGCACGTCTTCGACGCCCTGCTGCGCAACAAGCGCCAGGAGTGGGACGACTACCGGGTGGAGGTCACGCCGTACGAGCTGCGGCGCTACCTCTCCGGCCTCTGAGGCGCCGGCCGTGTCCGCCCTGCCCGACGCGGCGACCGCCGACGCCCCGGACCGCCGCACCCTCGCGCACGCCGGCGTCGCCGACGCCGGCCGCGTGCAGACGCTGCTCACCTCGCCCGAGTTCGAGGGCGTGGACGTGCGTCCCCTTGTCGAGCTCCTCGGCCACGCCGCCGATCCCGACCGGGCCCTGCTGCTGTGGGTGCGCCTGGCCGAGCGCGAGCCCCGCGTCCACCACGCCCTCCGGGACCCCGAGACGACGGCCCGCCTGCTGCGGCTGCTCGGCGCCTCCGAGGCCCTCGGCGAGTTCCTCATCCGCCGTCCCGAGCAACTGGACCTCGTCCTCGACCCGGACGCGGCCGCCGCCACCGCACCCGCCCTCGCCCAGCCCGACCCGACCGCCGGCGAGCCCTGGGGTGATGCGTCCGCCGCCCTGCGCCGCCTGCTCCTGGACTCGGTGGACGCCGACCCGGACGCCGACCGCCCCCTCGCGGCCGTCACCGGCAAGGACGCCGCCGTCGCCTTGCGCCGCGCCTACCGCCGCCAGCTGGCCGCGATCGCCCTGCGCGACCTCGACTCCGCCGAGCCCACGGCGGCCATGCCCTCGGTGGGCCGCTGGCTCGCGGACCTGGCCGGCGCCGCCGTGGACGCGGCGCTCGCCGTCTCACGGGCCGTCCTCACCGAGCGGGAGGGCCCCGTGGTGGACCGCGTGGACCTCGCCGTGATCGGCATGGGCAAGTGCGGCGCCGGCGAACTCAACTACGTCTCAGACGTGGACGTCGTGTTCGCCCACGCCGTCCGCGAGGCCGCGGACGGCGCGGACCCCGACGCCGAGGTCCCGGACGGGCCGCGCGCCGCCGCGCTCGCGGCCGAGCTGGCCGCGGGCATCGGCCGCGTGATCCAGGGCGCGGCCCCCGAGCCGGGACTGTGGGAAGTCGACGCCAACCTGCGTCCCGAGGGCAAGGACGGCGCCCTGAGCCGCACCGTGGAGTCCCACGCCGAGTACTACCGCCGCTGGGCCCACGGCTGGGAGTTCCAGGCCCTGCTCAAGGCCCGCCCCATCGCGGGCTCGCCACAGCTCGGCGAGCGCTACATCGCGGAAATCTGGCCCCGGGTGTGGGAGTCCTCCGCGCGCGACGGGTTCGTCGAGTCCGTCCGGGCCATGCGCGCCCGGGTCCTGGACACCCTCGCCCCCGCGGAGCGCGAGCGGGAGATCAAGCTCGGGCCCGGCGGCCTGCGCGACGTCGAGTTCACGGCCCAGCTGCTCCAGCTCGTGCACGGCCGTGCGGACGAGTCGCTGCGGGTGCGCGGCACGCTCGACGCGGTGCGGGCGCTGCACGCCGCCTCCTACGTCACCACGCGAGACGCGCGGGCGTTCGACGAGCACTACCGGTGGCTGCGCACCCTCGAGCACCGCATCCAGCTCGTGCACCTGCGGCGCACCCACCTGATGCCGGTCAAGGAAGAGGCCCGCCGCGTCGTCGCCCGGTCGATGCGCGGCGCCGCCGACCGGGGCCCCGCCACCGGCGAGGACCTCCAGGCCGAGTTCACGCGCGTGCGCCGCGCCGTGCGCGGTCTCCACGAGACCGTGTTCTACCGGCCGCTGCTGTCGACGACGGCCGCCCTGTCCGCCGAGGACGTGCGGCTGTCCGCGGAGGCCGTCCGCGACCGCCTGGCGGCGCTGGGCTACCGCGACCCGCAGGGCGCCCTGCGGCACATCGAGGCCCTCACGCAGGGCGTCTCGCGCCGGGCCGCGGTCCAGCGGCAGCTGCTGCCGGCCATGCTCGGCTGGTTCGCGCGGGGCGCCGACCCCGACGGCGGCCTGCTCGCCTTCCGCCGGCTCTCCGAGTCGCTGGGCGGCACGGCCTGGTATCTGCGGATGCTCCGCGACTCCTCGGACGCCGCCCGGCGGCTGTGCCTGGTCCTGTCCGGCTCCCGGTTCGTGGGGGACCTGCTCGAGCACTCGCCCGAGGCCGTGGCCTGGGTGGGGGACGACCGGGAGCTCGACCCCCGGGGCGCCATACAGCTCTGGCGCCAGGTCGACGCGCGGCTCGACCGCCGCGTGGCCGCGGAGGAGGCCCCCGCGGCCGTGCGCCATGTGCGGCAGGTGCGCCGCAGCGAGACCCTGCGCGTGGCCCTGGCGGACATCTCGGGGCTGCTGGACCTCGAGGCCGTCACCGGGGCCCTGTCGGACATCGACCAGATCACCGTCGTCGGCGCCCTGCGCGTGGCCTCGCGCGCCGTCGTCGGGGACGCCGACCCGCTCACCGACGTGCTCGTGGTGGCCATGGGCCGCCAGGGCGGCCGGGAGATCACCTACGGCTCGGACCTGGACGCCCTGTTCGTGCACCGGCCACGCCCCGGCGTCGACGAGGGGCGGGCGCGCGAGCAGGCCGAGGAGGTCGTGCGGACGCTGATGTCCCTGCTGCACCGCCCCGCGACCCCGCCGCTGCCCGGCGAGCGGCCGCTCGAGGTGGACGCCGACCTGCGCCCCGAGGGGCGCCAGGGGCCGCTCGTGCGCACCCTGGACTCGTACCGGGAGTACTACGGGCGCTGGGCGGAGATGTGGGAGCGTCAGGCGCTGCTGCGCGCCCGGCCCCTGGCCGGCGACGACGACCTGGCCACCGACTTCCGGCGGTGGGCCGACGGGGTCCGCTACGCCGGGGACCTGACCACCGCGGACGCGCGGGAGATCCGGCGCATCAAGGCCCGTGTGGAGGCCGAGCGCCTGCCCCGCGGCGCGGACCCCTCCCGGCACGTCAAGCTCGGCCGCGGCGGGCTCTCGGACGTGGAGTGGCTGGTGCAGTCCCTGCAGCTGCGCCACGCGGGAGAGGTCGAGGACCTGCGGGTCACCGGCACGCTGCCGGCCCTGCGGGCGATCGCCCGGCACGGGCTGCTGCCCGAGGCCGAGGTCGCCGTGCTGGAGGAGGCGTGGCTGCTGGCCACCCGGATCCGCGCCGCCCTGCTGCTGTGGACGGGCAAGGTCTCGGACGTGCTGCCCACGAACATGCGCGACCTCGAGGCCGTGGCCCGCCTCAGCGGGGTGGGCACGGCCGGCGGGGAGCTCGAGGAGCGCTACCTGCGGGTGACCCGCCTGGCCCGTCAGGTGTTCGAGACCCGGTTCTACGGGCTCTGAACGACGCCGGCCCGCCACCTCGACGGGGTGGCGGGCCGGCCGTGCTCCGGTGTCGCGAGCGCCGGCTCAGGCGCGCACGACGTGCTCCCCGAGCAGCTCCAGGGTGCGTCGCCGCACGCCGGCGTCCTGGGCCGCCGTCGTGATGATCAGCTCGTCCGCCTGGACCCGCGCCGCGAAGTCGTGCAGCCACGCCGCCGTCGTCGGGCCGGTGCCCACGGCCGTGCACTCGAGCATCCCGAGCACCTGCTGACCGGCGGGGGAGTGCAGCAGCATCTCGACCTCGTCGTCGGTGAGGGTGCGGCCCCGGCCGAGCATCATCCGGATGCGCGCCCGCTGCGCGGCCTGCCACTCCCGCTCGGCCACCTCCTCGGTGTCCGCGGCGATCACGTTGGCCGCCGCGATGAAGTGCGGCTCCGCGAGGGCCTCGGAGGGCTCGAAGTGCTCCCGGTACAGGCGCGCCGCATGCTCGAGCATCTGCGGTGCGAAGTGGCTCGCGAACGCGTAGCCCAGGCCGAGCTGCGCGGCCAGCTGGGCGCCGAACGCCGAGGAGCCGAGGATGTACAGCGGCACGTTGGTGCCCTTGCCGGGGTAGGCGTCGATGCCGGGGATCAGGCTCTGGCCGGTGAGGTAGCCCTGCAGCTCGAGCACGTCCTGCGGGAAGCGCTCGGCCGCCGACGGATCCCGGCGCAGCGCCTGCAGCGTCCGCTGGTCGGTGCCGGGGGCGCGACCCAGGCCCAGGTCGATGCGGCCGGGGTGCAGCTCGGCCAGGGTGCCGAACTGCTCGGCGATCACCAGCGGCGAGTGGTTGGGCAGCATGACGCCGCCGGAGCCGAGGCGGATCGAGTCGGTGTGCGCGGCCACGTGCGCGATGAGTACGGCCGTGGCGGAGGAGGCGATGGAGGGCATGTTGTGGTGCTCCGCGTACCAGACGCGCCGGAAGCCGGCGGCCTCGGCGACGCGGGCCTGCTCCACGGATTCGGCGAAGGCTTCGCCCATCGGGGCGCCGTCGCGGACGAGGGCGAGGTCCAGCAGGGACAGCGGCAGGGGGGTGGGGGCGGTGTGCTCGGTCATGGTGCTCCTGGTCTGCGGGCCGCCCGGCCGGGCGGAGGTCTCCACAGATCCAGCGCCCACCGGCCCCGGACTATTCCGCGGCCGGGCACGACGACGGCCGCCCGCCTCCGGCGTGGGAGACGAACGGCCGTCGTCGGGGCCGCGGCGGGCGGATCAGACCGAGTAGTACAGCTCGAACTCGTAGGGGTTCGGGCGCAGGGCCAGCGGGGCGATCTCCATCTCGCGCTTGTACGCGATCCAGGTCTCGATCAGCTCCTCGGTGAACACGTCGCCGGCCAGGAGGAACTCGTGGTCCTCCTCGAGGGCGTTCAGGGCCTCGTCCAGGGTGGCGGGTGCCTTCTGGATGTCGGCGGCCTCCTCGGCCGGCAGCTCGTAGAGGTCCTTGTCGATCGGCTCGGCCGGCTCGATGCGGTTGCGGATGCCGTCCAGGCCGGCCATCAGCTGCGCGGCGAACGCGAGGTACGGGTTGCCCGAGGCGTCCGGGGCGCGGAACTCGATGCGCTTGGCCTTCGGGTTGGAGCCGGTGATCGGGATGCGGATGCCCGCCGAGCGGTTGCCCTGCGAGTAAACCATGTTCACGGGGGCCTCGAAGCCCGGCACCAGGCGGCGGTAGGAGTTCACCGTGGGGTTGGTGAAGGCCAGGACCGCGGAGGCGTGCTTCAGCAGGCCGCCGATGTACCAGCGGGCGGTGTCCGAGAGGTTCGCGTAGCCCTTCTCGTCGAAGAACAGCGGCTCGCCGCCGTTCCACAGGGACTGGTGGCAGTGCATGCCGGAGCCGTTGTCGCCGAAGACGGGCTTGGGCATGAAGGTCGCGGACTTGCCGAACATGTTGGCGACGTTCTTGACGACGTACTTGAACTTCTGCAGGTCGTCCGCCGAGTGGGTCAGCGTGTTGAAGCGGTAGTTGATCTCCGCCTGGCCCGCGGCGCCCACCTCGTGGTGGGAGCGCTCTACCTCGAGGCCGACCTCGGCCAGGACCGAGCAGATCTCGTCGCGCAGGTCGGCCTGCTTGTCCGTGGGGGAGACGGGGAAGTAGCCGCCCTTGAGGCCGGTCTTGTGGCTCAGGTTGCCGCCCTCGTCCTCGCGGGAGGCGTTCCACCAGGCCTCGTCCGAGTCCACGGCGTAGAACGAGCCGCGGGGGGAGGACTCGTAGCGGACGTCCTCGAAGATGAAGAACTCGGCCTCGGGGGCGAAGAACGCCGTGTCGGCGATGCCGGAGGAGCTCAGGTAGGCCTCCGCGCGCTGGGCCACGCCGCGCGGGTCGCGCAGGTAGGGCTCGCCGGTGCGGGGGTTCACGATGGAGAAGTTCATCGTGAGGGTCTTGCGGACCCGGAAGGGGTCCACGAAGGCCGTCGCGACGTCCGGGATGAGCTGCATGTCGGACTCGGCGATGCCGGCGAAGCCCCGGATCGAGGAGCCGTCGAAGAGCTGGCCCGTGACGAAGAAGTCCTCGTCGACGCTCGAGGCGGGCACGTTGAAGTGGTGCTGCATGCCGGGGAGGTCGGTGAAGCGGACGTCGACGAACTCGATCCCCTCATCCTTGATGTACGCGAGGACGTCCGCGGGGGAGGTGAACATGGTGCGCTCCTGTGGTCGTGACGATGGTGGCATGTCCGGCACGGCGGCGCTGGCGTGGCGGGTGTCATCACCCTACTTGCCCGGCGGCCTCCGTGGGCGTCGGTGACGCCCCACGGCGAGCCTCGCGGTTCCGCGCCGGTAGGCTGGGCCGGTGGCACGCAGAGCACCCGACCCCGCGCAAGAGCCCGAACCGACCCGCCGCGACGAGCCGCTGATCACCCGGCGCGACCTCGCCGGCTGGGTGGACGGTCCGGGCGGCGGCCTGGCCGGCGGCCGCTGGCCGGGGGACCTGCTGGGCCTGCCCGAGCACGGCCCGACCTCGATGGCCACTGCGGCCCGCCGCGCCGTCGCCCTCGTGATCGACTGGTTCCTGGCCCTGGGCGTGTCCTGGCTGCTCTTCGACTCCGACGCGATCGCCACCCTGATGGTCTTCGCCACCATGCACATCCTGGGCATCACCCTGCTGGCCACCACCGTGGGCAAGGCCGTGTGCCGCACCCAGGTGGTGCGCCTCGGCGGCCGGACCGCCCCCGTGCACCGCGTGGTGGTGCGCACGGCGCTGCTGTGCCTCGTGCTGCCGGCCGTCGTCGTCGGCCCGGACGGCCGCGGCATGCACGACAAGGTCGCCGGCACCGTCGAGATCCGCATGTGAGCGCACCGGCCCGCGCCGGACGACGCCGGATCCGACTCGACGCGAGGCCGGACACGACGAAAGGGGGGCGCCCCGCCGAATCCTCGGCGGGGCGCCCCCCTTTCGCGCGGGTGCGTCGGCGCTCAGCGGCCGCGCATGGCGCGCCGGCTCGGGCGCACCTTGTTCGGGTCGACGCCCTTGGGGATGGGCAGCCGGTTGGTGTTGAGCGCGGTCAGACGCTTGTCCACGGCCTGGACCTCCTGCGCCGTGAGGGCCTTCTTCATGCCCTTGAGCGTGCCGGGCAGCTCGTGCAGCGGGACCTGGCCCTGGCCGTTGCCGGACTCCACCACGGTGACGGGCACGCCGGGCAGGAAGCGGCGCATGGCCTTCTCCTCCTTGACCACCAGCGCGGCGACGCGGGGGGAGGGGCCCTCCGTCACCAGCACCACGCCCGGCCGGCCCACGGCGCGGTAGACGAGGTCCTGGGTCTTCGGATTCACGGCGGCCGGCTGCTCGGGCACGATCCAGCCGCGGCCCAGCGTGGAGAGCGCGGCGCCGGCGGCGCCGGGGCGGCCCTCGAGCTGGGCGAACCCGGCGCGGCGCGCCTTCCGGTTCAGGATGACGACGGCGGCGAGCACACCGAACGGGATCGCGATGAGCAGCCACGTGATCCAGTTGTCCAGCAGCAGGCCGATGACGAGGCCGACGACGAGGGCGGCCAGGAAGGCCAGCAGCATCCACAGACCGACCTTGGGGTCGTGCGCCTTGGTCATGGCGTAGGCCTGCTTGAGCTGGGAGATCACGCCCGGGCCCTTCGCGGCGCGCTTGTCCCGGCGCTGGGCCTTCGTCTGCTCCTTCTCGTGGCGGCGACGCTCGCGCTGCATGGCCTTGACCTCCTTGACCGTGGCGGAGGTGGAGCCGGAGGAGGATGCGGGGGGCTGGCTGTTCTTCGTCATGACGGGATCCAGTCTAGTCGGGCGGCTCAGGACATCTGGGCGACGACAGCGGAGGCCTCCTGGCGGGCGGTCTTCTCCCCGGCCAGGTGCGCCAGGTTCTCCGGCAGGGTCCGGCCGAGGCGCTGCATGGCCTGCGCGTAGAGCTTGCCCGCGCGGTACGACGAGCGCACCAGCGGGCCCGCCATGACGCCCTGGAAGCCGATCTCCTCGGCGCGCTGGGACCACTGGACGAACTCCTGCGGCTTCACCCAGCGGTCGATGGGGTGGTGCAGCTTCGAGGGCCGCACGTACTGCGTGATGGTGATGATGTCGCAGCCGGCCTCGTGCAGGTCCACCAGGGCCTGGTCGATCTCGTGGTCCTCCTCGCCCATGCCCAGGATGAGGTTGGACTTGGTGACGAGCCCGTCGGCCTTGGCCATCGTGAGCACCTTGAGGGACTTCTCGTATGTGAAGGCCGGGCGGATGCGCTTGAAGATGCGCGGCACCGTCTCCAGGTTGTGCGCGAACACCTCGGGCCGCGCGTCGAACACCTGCTGGACGAGCTCCGGCACCGCGCCGAAGTCCGGCGGCAGGATCTCGACGCCGGTCCCCGGGTTGAGCGCGTGGATGCGGCGGATGGTCTCCGCGTAGAGCCACGCCGCGCCGTCCTTCTGGTCGTCACGGGCCACGCCCGTGACGGTGGCGTACCGCAGGTCCATCTCGCGGATGTTCTCGGCGACCTTCTGCGGCTCCTCCATGTCCAGGGGACGCGGCTTGCCGGAGGTGATGTCGCAGAAGTCGCACCGGCGGGTGCAGATGTCGCCGCCGATGAGGAACGTGGCCTCGCGGTCCTCCCAGCACTCGAAGATGTTGGGGCAGCCGGCCTCCTCGCACACGGTGTGCAGGCCGGCGGACTTGACCTTGTTCTTCAGGCCGATGTACTCGGGGCCCATGTGGACCTTGGCCTTGATCCACTCGGGCTTGCGCTCGACGGGCACCTCGGCGTTGCGCGCCTCCACGCGCAGCAGGCGGCGGCCTTCGGGGGCGAGGCTCATGCGGGGATTCCTTCCGTGGGGGTGACGGCGATGTACGCCGGCCCGAGCTCGTCCAGATGACGGGTGAGCACCGGGACGACGTCGGCCGGCGTGATGGTCCGGCCCGTCTCGACCGACAGGGTGGTGGTGGCGGCGTCCGTGATGCCGCACGCGATGATCCCCTCGTAGGGGGCCAGGGAGTTGGAGCAGTTCAGCGCGAAGCCGTGCATGGAGACGCCGTCGTGGATGGACAGGCCGATGGCGCCGACCTTGCGGTCCGGGCGGGCCGTGCCGTCGTCGTCCCGGTCCGCGAGGACCCAGATGCCTGCCCGCCCGTCCACGCGGACGGCCGTGACGCCGAACTCGGCGGCGGTGCGGATCAGCAGCTCCTCGAGGAACCAGACGTAGTCCTTGACGTGGGCACGGTCGCGCAGCCGGACCACGGGGTAGCCGACCAGCTGGCCCGGCCCGTGCCATGTGATCTTGCCGCCGCGGTCCACGTCCACGACGGGGGCGCCGTCCGTGGGGCGCTCGGCGTCCTCGGTGCGACGACCGGCCGTGTAGACGGCTTCGTGCTCCAGGAGGAGGAATTCGCCGTCGGAGCGGCCGGCGACGACGTCCGCGTGCAGGGCGCGCTGGGCGTCCCAGGCGGCGTGGTAGTCCACCAGGTCGGGCGCCAGGCCGAGCACGCGCAGGGGCGGCAGGGGTGTCTCGGGCATGACGTCCACTGTAGTCCTCGGGCCCGGACCTGTGGACAACCGCCGTGACGCTCGGGGACATGCGGCACCCTGGGCTGGAACGGACGGCGCGGCGGAGAGGGGAGACCGATGCGGGACTGGGACGAGGCGGACGGCGGCGCGGCCGGACGCGTCGGCGGCGGGCCGGAGACCGAACCGGAGAGGTCGTCGGAGCCGGGCACGGCTGCGCCGCGCGCCCCGGGCTGGGAACCCGTCCGGCTGCTCGGCGCGGGCGCCCAGGCGGAGGTCTGGCTCGTCGAGGACGGTCGGGGCGTCCGGGCCGCCCTGAAGGTGCCCCGTGCCGGCGCGGCGCCGGATGCGCTGGCGGCGGAGGCGCAGGCCGGACGGGTCGCGCATCCCCATCTGCTGCGCGTGCTCGGCGTGGTGGAGACGGACCGGGGCCTCGGGGTCCTCACCGAGCACCGCGCGGCCGGCACGCTGCAGGACATGGTGCAGCGGGTCGGACCCCTGAGCCCGGGGCAGGCCGTCACCGTGCTCGTCCCGATCGCCCAGGCTCTCGCGTGCCTGCACCGCGAGGGGGTGGTGCACGGCGACGTGTCCCCGGCGAACGTCCTGTTCGGCGTCGACGGCAGCCCGGCCCTCGCCGACCTCGGCGTCGCCCGGGTGGTCGGCGGGGCGTCGGGGGCCGGGGCGACGCCGGGCTTCGCGGCCCCCGAGGCGCTCGCCGCGGTGGAGGGGGCCGGGGCGGAACCGGGGGCGTCTCCGGCGGTGGGGGCGCCGAGTGACGTCCATGCGTGGGCCGCCCTGGGCTGGTACGCGCTCACCGGTCGGGCGCCGGGCGCCGCCGGGCATCGGGCGCCGCTGCCCGTCCTGGTCCCCGAAGCGTCCCCCGAGCTCGCGCTGCTGCTCGATGCGGCGCTCTCCCCGGACCCGGCGGCGCGGCCGAGCGCGGAGGAGGCCGCCGCAGCCGTATACGCGACGGCCCGGCCCGAGCCGGTCCCGCTGGGAGAGGCCGCCCCCGCCGAGGTGGCGCACCTGCTGCCCACGGTGCTGCCGGGCTCCGGGCCCACGCGGCGACGCCGGGGACGACGCACGGCTCCGAGACGGCGCGCGCTCGCGCGCCGACGGGGGGCGGCGCCACGCCGGGGCGTCCTCGTGGCCGCCGGGCTGGCCACCGCGCTGGCCGTCGGCGGCGGCACCGCCGGGCTGTGGTGGCCGGCGTCCCTGGGCGACGCGACGGAGGGGGCGCCGGAGCCGGCGGGCGCGGTGCCGGCCGGCACCTCGGTGGACGCGGCGCGCCCGGCGGACGGGACGCCGGAGAGCGGGACGCCGGCGAGGGTGCCGGACGCGGGTGCCCCCGGGGAGGACGCCGCCGGGGAGGACGCCGTCGACGTGGGCGAGGCGCTGGCCGCGGTCGGCCACGCCCGGACTGCCGCGCTCATCGACCCGGAGCCTGCGCGACTGGACGCCTACGCCGTGCCCGGGGGACCGGCGTGGGAGAACGACCGGGATCTGCTGCGCCGGCTGACGGACGAGGGGTTCGCCTTCTCCGGCCTCGAGGTGACGGTGGAGCAGGCCGGACCCGCCCGGCGGGCCGGGGACGACGCGCTGCGTGTCGACGCCGTGCTCCGGACGTCGGCCCACACCGTGCTGGACCGCGCGGGACGCGTGGCGGCGCATCGGGAGGCGACGGCCGAGGAGGTCGTGCTGGTCCTGCGCAGCGGCCACGGAGAGGGCCCCGAGGGGCGGGACGGCGGCGCGGCGGGTCGGACGTGGCGGGTCGAGACCGTCGATCCGCGCTGACCCCGGGCCCGGATCCAGCGCCGGAGGCCGGCGGTCCAGACGGGGGGACGCCGCGGGCCCCGGGGAGAAGCTCCCCGGGGCCCGCGGCGTGGTGCGGCGTCAGCCGCCTGGGCTGATCACTGCCAGAGGACGGCGACCAGGATGTTCACCAGGCCCAGACCGCCCACCGCGTGGGCCAGGCCCGTGGGCACGACCTCCCCGCGGTTGGACTTGCGGCGGCCGATCAGGGCGGCCACGAAGACGATGACGCCGATCAGGAACTTGACGCCCAGCTTCATGTGGTTCGGCTCCCCGCTCATGGCGAGGCCGAAAAGCACCACGCCGGAGACGATCATGCCCACGGAGCCCCACCACTGCGAGGTGGTGACGGTCGGGTTGCGGAAGTGCGCGAACCAACCGCCCACGATCGCTGCGGCGGACACGATGTGCACGGCCACCAGGATGCTGTGCAGGATATCCACAGTCCTTCTCCCTTTCCGTCAGAGACCCAGCTCGTTGGCGAACTCGCCGCCCTCGAGACGCTGACGCAGCGTCGTCAGGAAGCGGCCCGCGTCGGCCCCGTCCACCAGGCGGTGGTCGTAGGTCAGGGACAGGTACATCATGTGGCGGATGGCGATCGAGTCGTTGCCGTCCGCGTCGGTCACCACCATGGGGCGCTTCACGATCGCACCGGTGCCCAGGATCGCGACCTGCGGCTGGTTGATGATCGGCGTGTCGAACAGCGCGCCCACGGAGCCGATGTTCGTGATCGAGAACGTGCCGCCCGAGAGCTCGTCCGGCGAGATCTTGTTCGTGCGGGTGCGCTCGGCCACGTCGGCGATCTTCTGGGCGAGGCCCGTCAGGTTCAGGGAGCCGGCGTCCTTGATGACGGGCACCAGCAGCCCCTTCTCCGTGTCCACGGCGATCGCGATGTCCTCGGACGCGTGGTAGGTGATCTCCTTGTTGTCCTCGGAGAACGACGCGTTCAGCTTGGGGTGCTGCTTGAGGGCCTCGGCGACCGCCTTGGTGATGAACGGCAGGTACGTCAGGTTCACGCCGGCCTGCTGCTGGAAGGAGGCCTTGGCCTTCTTGCGCAGCTGCACGATGCGGGTGACGTCCACCTCGTGCACCTGGGTGAGCTGGGTGGACAGGTCGAGGGACTCGCGCATGCGCTGGGCGATGACCTGGCGGATGCGCGGCGCCTTCTCCACCTCGCCGCGGACCGAGGGGTCCACGGAGGAGCTCGCGGCCGGGGCGGACGCAGCGGCCGGGGCCGACGACGGGGCGGCAGCCTCGGAGGCCTGCTCGGCCGGAGCCTCGGACCCGCCCGCGGCGGCCTGCGAGGCCAGCGCGGCGGCGAGCACGTCCTGCTTGCGGATGCGGCCGCCGACGCCCGTGCCGCGGACCGTGGACAGGTCCACGTTGTTCTGGTGGGCCAGGCGGCGCACCAGCGGGGTCACGTAGCCCTGGCCGGGCTCGGTGGCGGAGGGCGCCTCGGCGGACTCGGCCTGCGCGGAGTCGCGCTCAGCGGACTCGCGCCGGGAGGCCTCCTCGGACGGGGACGCCTCGGGCGTCTTCTCCGACTTCTCGGCGCCGGCGGCCTCGGCGGCCTCCTCGGTCTCCTCGGGGGCCTCGGCCTCGGTCGCCTTGTCCTCGATCTCCTCGGCGGACGCCTCGTCCTGACCGGAGGAGCCCTCCGACGGGGCGGAGCCGCCGCCGGCGGAGCCGGAGCCGACGAGCGCGAGGACGGCGCCCACCTCGACGGTGTCGTCCTCCTCCGCACGGATCTCCAGGAGGGTGCCCGCCACGGGGGAGGGGATCTCGGTGTCGACCTTGTCGGTGGAGACCTCGAGCAGCGGCTCGTCGACCTCGACCTCGTCGCCGACGGACTTCAGCCAGCGGGTCACGGTGCCCTCGGTCACGGACTCGCCCAGCGCGGGCAGGGTGACCTCGGAGGCCTCGCCGCCGGCCGACGGGGCCCCGTCCGAGCCCTGGTCGGTGGAGGCGCGCTCCTCCGGAGCCGGCTCGCCTGCGGGCTCCTGCTGGGCGTCGTCCTGCTGCGCCTCCTCGACGGCGGGCTCCTCGGCCGCGGCGTCGTCCTCCGACGCGTCGGCGGAGCCGCCGCCGGAGCCGTCGCCGATCGTGGCCAGCGGGGCGCCGACCTCGACCGTGTCGTCCTCCTCGACCAGGATCTCCTCGAGCACGCCGGCCACGGGGGACGGGATCTCGGTGTCGACCTTGTCGGTGGAGACCTCCACCAGGGGCTCGTCGACGGCGACCTCGTCGCCGACGGCCTTGAGCCAGCGGGTCACGGTGCCCTCGGTGACGGATTCGCCCAGGGCGGGCAGGTTCACGGTTTCAGACATGGTTCCGATGCTCCTCATGAGGGGTGGGCGCCGGGGGCGCCCACCCGGGGTTGCGAGGTGGGCCCGACGCACGGGCCCGGGATGGTCAGTGCGGTGGGTCAGCTGTGCAGCGGGTGGCCGAACAGGGCCATGGCGGCCTCGCCCAGGGCCTCGTTCTGCGTGGGGTGCGCGTGCACGAACTGGGCGACGTCCTCGGGGTAGGCCTCCCAGTTCACGATGAGCTGCGCCTCGCCGATCTGCTCGCCGATGCGCTTGCCGATGCCGTGCACGCCCACGATCGGGCCGTTCTTCTGGCGGATCATCTTGATGATGCCGCCGGTGCCGAGGATCGAGGACTTGCCGTTGCCGGCCAGGTTGTACTCGGCGACCTCGACGTTGTCCTTGCCGAACTCCTCCTCCGCCTTGGGCTGGGTGTAGCCCACGGACATGATCTCCGGCTCGGTGAAGGTGACCTTCGGGATGTTGATGTCCTCGACGACCATCGGCTTGTTGCCGGCGATCTCCTCGGCCACGAAGATGCCCTGCTGGAAGCCGCGGTGCGCCAGCTGCAGACCGGGAACGATGTCGCCCACGGCGTAGATGTTGCCGACGCCGGTGTGCAGACGCTCGTCGGTGAGGACGAAGCCGCGGTCCATCTTGACGCCCTGCTCCTCGTAGCCGAGGCCCTCGGTGTTCGGGCCGCGGCCGACGGCGACGAGGCAGACCTCGGCCTCGAACTCCTTGCCGTCCGCGAGGGTCACCTTGACGCCCGAGTCGGTCTCCTCGACCTTGTCGAAGAACGTGCCCAGGTTGGTCTTGATGCCCTTCTTCTTGAACTCGCGCTCGAGGACCTTGATGATCGCCGGGTCCTCGTTGGGGACCAGGGTCTTCAGGCCCTCGATGATGGTGACGTCGACGCCGAAGGAGTTCCACAGGGACGCGAACTCGGAGCCGATGACACCGCCGCCGAGCACGATGGCCGACTTCGGGGTGTAGTCCAGCTCGAGGGCCTCCGTGGAGGTCATGATCTTCTTGGAGATGGGCAGGCCCATGGTCTTGGCCACGGAGCCGGAGGCCAGCACGATGTTCTCCGCCGTGTAACGGGTGCCGTCGACCTCGACCTCGTTCTTCGAGACGAGCTTGCCCTCGCCCTCGATGACCTGGACCTTGCGCATCTTCAGCAGGCCGGCCAGGCCCTTGTGCTTGCCGGCGACGATGCCGTCCTTGTAGTCGCGCACCTTCGCCATGTCCACGGACTCGAGGGTCGCGTTGACGCCGAACTTGGCGGCGTTGCGGGTCTCATCGGCCACCTCGGCGGCGTGCAGGTAGGCCTTCGTGGGGATGCAGCCCCAGTGCAGGCAGGTGCCGCCGACCTTGGACTTCTCCACGAGGGCGACGGACTTGCCGTACTGCACGGAACGCAGGGCTGCGGCGTACCCGGCGGAGCCACCGCCGAGGACGAGGACGTCGAATTCCTGAGCGGTTGCCTTGTCGGCCACGGTGTTGCTCCTTGGTGCTGGGGTCGGTGGATCGTGGTGGTGGTGCGTCACCGCCACCCCCGGCCGTCGGCGGCGGGCCGCGCGGCCGGGGACGCGGTGGACATCGGGACCAACCTTACCGGGCACGCCCCTCGATGAGACCCACCAGGGTCCGCACCATCACGCCGGTGGCGTCCTGCGGGGTGTAGCCGTACGCGGCCGACTCGTTGAAGGAGGGGCCGGCGATGTCGAGGTGGGCCCAGGGGGTCCGTGCGGCGGCGTCGCCCTCCGACCGTCCGGCGTCGACGAATTCGCGCAGGAAGGTGGCGGCGGTCATCATGCCGCCGAAGCGGTCGCCCATGTTGGAGATGTCCGCAACGCGCGAAGTGAGCGAGGCGCGCAGCTGCTCCGGCAGGGGCATGCCCCACGCGAGCTCCCCGGCCGCGTCGGCCGCGGCGACGACCTCGTCGCGCAGCGCGTCGTCACCCATGACGCCCGTGTGGCGCACGCCGAGGGCGACCAGCTGGGCACCGGTGAGGGTGGCCACGTCGAGCACCGCGTCGGGTCGCTCGTCGGTGGCCGCCACGAGGGCGTCGGCCATGACGACGCGGCCCTCGGCGTCCGTGTTCATGACCTCCACGGTCTTGCCGCCGTACATCGTGATGACGTCGGACGGGCGGATGGCGGTGCCCGAGGGCATGTTCTCGGCCAGCGCCAGCCAGCCGGTCACCTTCACAGGGACGTCCAGGGCCGCGGCGGCGCGCACGACGGCGAAGACGGTGGCGGCGCCGGCCATGTCCGACTTCATCGTCATCATCGAGGCGGCGGGCTTCAGCGAGATGCCGCCCGTGTCGAAGGTGATGCCCTTGCCCACCAGCGCGATGTGCGCGGCGGCGTCGGCCGGCGCGTGCTCGATGCGCACGAGCCGCGGCGGGCGGGAGGAGCCCTGGCCGATCGCGAGGATGCCGCCGAAGCCCTCGGCGCGCAGGCGGTCCTCGTCCCACACGTCCACGCTCACGGACGAGTCCGCGAGGTCCTCCGCGACGGCGTCCGCGAACGTGGCCGGGTAGAGGTGCGAGGGGGCCGTGTTCACCAGGTCGCGCACGGCGCAGACCGCGTCGCCCACGACGGCGGCCCGGCGCAGCACGGGGTCGGCGTCCGCGGCGGCGAGCGGGGTGACGACCTCGACCTCGCGGACGGGACGGGACGTGTCCGTCTCGGCGCGGGCGCGCTCGGACTTCTGGGCGGTGAAGGCGTACGCGCCCAGGACGGCGCCCTCGGCGACGGCGGCCAGTCGGGCCGGGGTGTCGGCCGGCAGGGCCAGGGCCACGGCGTCGGTGCCGGCCAGGGAGCGCACGGCAGCCCCGGCGGCGCGGCGCAGGGACTCGTCCGCGGCCTCGCCGTCGTCGTCCAGACCGCCGACGCCGGCCAGGACCAGCAGCGGCACCGGCACGCCGCCCAGGCCCGGCAGGCGATGGACCTCGTCCTCGGCGCCCCGCACGCCCAGCAGCTCGAACGAGGCCTCGAGGGCGGTGGCCGCCTCGGCCGGCAGCGCGTCCGTCAGGAGCACGGGGCCGTCCGGGCCGGTGCCCACCCCCACCACGAGGGCGGAGGCGGTCAAGTCCTCCAGGGCGCGGGCGGTCAGGGTCGGGCGGTCCAGGGTGATCACGGACGGGCCTCTCTTCCGGGGGTGGGGGATGCGCCCGGCGGGGTGGGCCGGGCCGTCCCGCGTCATCCTAGCCAGAGGGCTCGCGCGCCCGTCCAGGGCGCGCGGGCGCGGAATAGGAGGGTGCCGTGCCGTGGTTGACTGACGCCAGAGGACAGGGAGGGATCCGCGTCCGCCGCCATCCGGGCGGCGGGGACGGCTCTCCCGCAGACGGACCACCGGAAGGGGAACGAGACGTGCAGGACGCCGCGCCGCTGTACACCCGTCATGAGGGGGCGCCCGTGCCCCCCGGCCTGGGCATGCTCGTGGCCCTGACCGGGCACATGGACGCGGGCCGGGTCGCTCGGCAGGTGCGGGCCGCGCTGCACGAGCACCTGACCCATCGGACCGTCGTCTCCTTCGACGTCGACTCGATGTTCGACTACCGCGCCCGGCGTCCCCGGCTCCGGTTCGACCGGGACCGCTACCGTGATCTGCGCCTGCCCGCGCTCGAGGTGCAGCTGGTCGAGGACCTGCTCGGCCACCCCTTCCTGCTGCTGTCCGGCCCCGAGCCGGACTTCCGGTGGCAGGCGGTGACGGAGGCCGTGCTCGGCCTCGCGCAGGAGTGGGAGGTGGACTCGCTCACCTTCCTCGACGCGGCCCCGCTGCCCGTGCCGCACACGCGGCGGCTCGGGGTCACGACCCACGGGTCCCGCGCCGACGCCGTCGAGGGGCTGTCCACCTGGAGCCCGGAGGCGGACATCGTCGCGGGGCTGCTGCAGATGCTCGAGCTGCGCGCCGAGGAGGCGGACCTGCCGACGGCGGGCTACACCGTCCATGTGCCGCACTACGTGGCCGAGGCGTCCTTCCCCCAGGCGGCCGTGGCCGCGCTCGAGTACGCGGGGGCCGCCATGGGGCTCATGCTGCCCTCGGACGACCTGCGAGACGCCTCGCGGGACATCGAGGCCGAGCTGGAGCGCCAGGTCTCCGGGTCCGGGGAGATCCAGCAGATGATCGCCGGCCTGGAGCGCAACTACGACCAGAACGCCGAGGACCAGGAGCGGTCGTTGCTCGAGACCGAGCAGGGCCTGCCCGACGGCGACGAACTCGCCTCCGCCGTCGAGGCGTACCTCGCCGCGCGGGACGCCGGCGGCGGGTCCGCTCCTGCACAGGAGGACGGACCCGGCCGTCCGTCCACCGGCGACGGGGACTGATCCCACCGCGGGCGCCCGGTCGGCCAGGGTGGCGGCATGGAAGCCCCCACCTCACTCGACGTCCCCGTCCTGCCGGCCCGCGGCCCGGAGGACCTGCTCGCCTACGTCGGCCACGCCCTCGGGCGGTTGCCCGAGGGCAGCCTGGTCCTCCTCACCCTGCGCGACGGGCGCCTGCGCGCCGTGGTGCGGGTCGACCTGCCTCCCGAGGAGGTCGACGTCGGCGCCTGGGCCTGCGCCGTGGCCGAGGTGTGCCGGCGGGACGCAGCCGCGGACGCGACGCTCTGCCTCGCGCTGCCGGACGGCGCCCGGGCCACGCTCGCCCGTCCCGGCTGGGCCGCGGCGCTCGACGACGCCCTGGCGTCCGCGGGTCGCCCCCTGACCGCGGCCTGGACGTGCGCGCGGGGACGGGCGCGCCCCTGGTGGGGGAGCGGCGTCGCCGAGGAGGGCCCGCTCGACCCCCGAGCCGCGCCGCTGTCCCTGCACCTGATGACCCGCGGTTCGGTCTGGGACCGTGCAGCAGTGCCCGACCCGGTCCCGCGCCGCGGTCCCGCGGCGGCCCGGGCCGACGACGCGCGGTGGCGGCCTCCCGAGCAGGACGCGCCCGCGGCACGCCGCGCGTGGCTGGCGCAGTGGGAGTCGGTGCTGACCGGCGCGGCTCGTGACCGCGGCGCGCCCGCACCGGCCGTGCTGGGCTCGCCGCTGACGCGTCCGGCCTGGCGCGACGGCCTGCTGCTCCATGCCGCCGCGCCGTCCGGCGCGGCCACGGGGGATCCGGGGGACGAGGAACGGATCCTCACCGCGGCCTCGGGCCGGGCGCCGGCCTGGGATCGGCTGGACGCCCTGCGGGCGGGGCTGCGCGCGCTCGTGCCCGTCGCGACGCCGGCTGTGGCGGCGCAGGCCCTGGCGCTGGCCGGGTGGGTCGGCTGGGCCCGCGGCCACGGCTCCGACGCGGACGCCCACCTGACCGCGGCGGCGGCGCTGAGTCCCGGCGACCCGTTCGTCTCCGTCCTGCGACGCATCGTGGCCGCGGGGTGCGTCGCAGGCTGGGCGACCGACCCGGCCACCGCGTGGCGGCCCGACGGTGGCCGCCCATGAGAGAATGATGCGGCTTCACGACGGCACGGCCGACCGCAGCCCGTTTCCCGGGTGCGGAATAGATCGGTCTCAGCCGTCGTTGGCACTCACGGACCCTGCAGTCGGCGGGCCCGGACGACGTCGGTCGTCCGAGGCCGCGACTTGACAGGGTCACGTGTCTATGGACTGCAAGGATCCGCGGGTGGCCGCGGACGAGACGGAAAGGCCTCGAGTGACCACTTCGACGACCAGCGGTGTGCAGGACGGCAAGGAGACCACTGCCTCCGAGGCCACGACCACGCGCACCCGCTCCACGGCAGCCAAGAAGTCGGCAGCCACGAAGAGCGCCACGACCAAGGGCGCCACGACGCGGACGACCGCGACGAAGTCGGCGGCGACCAAGACCGCTGCCACGCCGACGGCCAAGAAGAAGGCGACCCGGAAGCCCACCGCGGCCAAGACCACCGCCACGGCCAAGACCACCGCCGCGAAGAAGACCGCCACGACCGGGGGCAAGAAGGCCACCGCGTCCGCCGCCTCCGCCGAGCAGGCCGAGGACGACGAGGAGCTCGTCCAGGCGCGCGAGCGCACCGAGGCCGCGGACGCCGTCGAGGAGGACGTGGTGGCGGACGAGACCGCCACCGAAGACTCTGATGATGAGGACGCGGACGGCTCGGACGCTCCGGAGCGTCCGGCGATGGACGCGGAGGCCGTGACCGGCACGACGGCCGCCACAGGCCAGAAGGTGGCCCAGTCCAAGGGCGCGTTCGTCATGGACGACTCCGAGGACGACGCCCCGGTGCAGCAGGTGGTCGTGGCGGGCGCCACGGCGGACCCGGTGAAGGACTACCTGAAGCAGATCGGCAAGGTCGCCCTGCTCAACGCCGAGCAGGAGGTGGACCTGGCCATGCGCATCGAGGCCGGCCTCTACGCCGAGCACGTCGTGCAGCACGAGGCCTCCGACGACTACCGCGAGCGCCGGGACATCCAGCTGATCATCGCGGACGGGCGCAAGGCCAAGAACCACCTGCTCGAGGCCAACCTGCGTCTGGTGGTCTCCCTGGCCAAGCGCTACACCGGTCGCGGCATGCTGTTCCTGGACCTCATCCAGGAGGGCAACCTCGGCCTGATCCGCGCCGTCGAGAAGTTCGACTACACCAAGGGCTTCAAGTTCTCCACGTATGCCACGTGGTGGATCCGTCAGGCCATCACCCGCGCCATGGCGGACCAGGCCCGCACCATCCGCATCCCGGTGCACATGGTGGAGGTCATCAACAAGCTGGCCCGCGTGCAGCGGCAGATGCTCCAGGACCTCGGCCGCGAGCCCACCCCGGAGGAGCTGGCCAAGGAGCTGGACATGACCCCGGAGAAGGTCGTCGAGGTGCAGAAGTACGGCCGCGAGCCCATCTCGCTGCACACCCCGCTCGGCGAGGACGGCGACTCCGAGTTCGGCGACCTGATCGAGGACTCCGAGGCCGTCGTGCCCGCGGACGCCGTCTCCTTCACGCTGCTCCAGGAGCAGCTGCACTCGGTGCTGGACACGCTCTCCGAGCGCGAGGCCGGTGTCGTCGCCATGCGCTTCGGCCTGACCGACGGCCAGCCCAAGACGCTGGACGAGATCGGCAAGGTCTACGGAGTGACACGAGAGCGCATCCGCCAGATCGAGTCGAAGACCATGTCCAAGCTGCGTCACCCCTCCCGCTCGCAGGTGCTCCGGGACTACCTGGACTGAGTCGCAGCGGCATGACGAAGGGCCGGACCCCCGCGGGGGTCCGGCCCTTCGTCATGCCGGGCGCGTCAGGCGCCGGCGGTGAGGCGGTCCGTCTCGTCCTGCCACAGCGCGGCCTGGGGACGCAGCGCGTCCTCGACGGCGCGGGCGTGGTGGGCGCAGAACTGGAGGGCACCGCCCGAGTGCAGCACGGCGCGGACGTAGGCCTGCGCGCCGCAGCGGTCGCAGCGGTCGGAACGGGTGAGGGCGGCCGGCTCGGCCACGGCGGTGATGGACATGGTGTCCTCCTCGGGTCTCTCGGGGCTGGAGGGCGACGACGCCGGTGGGGCGGGTCGGTCCTCCTCTTGTCCCATGGAACAGCAAGGATGGCAGGGAACTTCCCCGCGCGCCCGCCCCGCACCCGCGTTTCGCCACCCGCGTACGCAAGCAGCCGGGCCGGGCTGCCCAGGGACGTCCGGCCCGAACCCTGGCGTGTCCGGCCCGCGGAGTAGGCTGGACCGGCCGCCGTCGTCCACCGAAAGGCCCGCCCCGTGCCCGCGAACACCGAGTACAACGCCCGCCACCTCTCCGTGCTGGAGGGGCTCGAGGCCGTCCGCAAGCGGCCGGGCATGTACATCGGCTCCACCGATTCCCGCGGCCTCATGCACTGCCTCTGGGAGATCATCGACAACTCGGTGGACGAGGCTCTGGCCGGCTTCGGGCAGTCGATCGAGATCACCCTGCATCCGGACGGCTCCGTCGAGGTCGAGGACAACGGGCGCGGCATCCCCGTGGACGTGGAGCCGCGCACCGGCCTGTCCGGTGTCGAGGTGGTGTTCACCAAGCTCCACGCCGGCGGCAAGTTCGGCGGCGGTTCCTACGCCGCCTCGGGTGGCCTGCACGGCGTGGGCGCGTCGGTGGTCAATGCCCTGTCCTCGCGCCTGGACGTGCAGGTGCTGCGCGGCGGCAAGGTCCACCAGATGTCGTTCCGGCGCGGCGAGCCGGGCCGCTTCCAGGACGGGTCGCGCCCGTCGCCAGACGCCCCGTTCGAGCCGTCCACGGACGCCTCGCCGCTGGACGTCGTCGGGAAGGCCAAGCGCGGGCAGACCGGCACGCGCGTGCGCTACTGGGCGGACGAGCAGATCTTCGTGAAGGACGCGACGTTCTCCGCCGAGGAGCTCCAGGCGCGGGCGCGCCAGACCGCCTACCTGATCCCGGGCCTGCGGATCACAGTCAAGGACCTGCGCCGCCGACCCGGCACGCCCGGCGCCGACGGCCCGGTCGAGGAGGTCTTCCAGTACGACGGCGGCATCTCCGAGTTCGTGGAGCACCTCACGCCCGCCACCCCGGTGACGGACGTGTGGCGGATCCAGGGCTCCGGCACCTTCAAGGAGCGGGTCCCGGTGCTCGGCGAGGACGGGCGCACCTCCATGCAGGATGTGCAGCGCACGTGCGAGGTGGACGTCGCCCTGCGCTGGGACGTCGGCTACGACACCGTGTTCCGGTCCTTCGTGAACATCATCGCCACGCCCAAGGGCGGCACCCATCAGTCCGGGTTCGAGGCGGCACTGCTGAAGGTGTTCCGGGCCCAGGTGGAGGCCAACGCGCGCCGGCTCAAGGCCGGGTCGGACAAGGTGGAGAAGGACGACGTGCTGGCCGGCATGACCGCCGTCCTGACGGTGCGGCTCGCCGAGCCGCAGTTCGAGGGGCAGACCAAGGAGATCCTCGGCACCTCCGCGGTGCGGCGGATCGTCTCCCAAGTGGTGGAGAAGCAGCTGACCGCCCGCCTCACCTCCACGGCCCGCGCCCAGAAGCAGCAGGTGCACACGCTGCTGGAGAAGGTCGTCGCCGAGATGAAGTCGCGCATCTCCGCGCGCACCCACAAGGAGAACCAGCGGCGCAAGAACGCCCTGGAGACCTCGACGATGCCGGCCAAGCTGGCGGACTGCCGCAGCAACGACGTCGCCTCCTCCGAGCTGTTCATCGTCGAGGGCGACTCGGCGCTCGGCACCGCCAAGCTGGCCCGGTCCTCCGACTTCCAGGCCCTGCTGCCGATCCGGGGCAAGATCCTGAACGTGCAGAAGGCCTCCGTCTCGGACATCCTGGCCAATGCCGAGTGCGCGGCGCTGATCCAGGTCGTCGGGGGTGGTGCGGGGCGCAGCTTCGACCTGGATGCGGCCCGCTACGGCAAGGTCGTGCTGATGACGGACGCGGACGTGGACGGTGCCCACATCCGCACCCTCCTGCTGACGCTCTTCTTCCGCTACATGCGGCCCATGGTCGAGGCCGGGCGCGTGTACGCGGCCGTCCCGCCGCTGCACCGGATCGAGGCGGTGACCCGGGGCGTCAAGGAACGCGAGGTCATCTACACGTACTCCGAGCAGGAGCTGCACGCGACGCTCGCCCGCCTGGAGCGGGAGGGCCGCTCGTATCGCGAGCCGATCCAGCGCTACAAGGGTCTGGGCGAGATGGACGCGGACCAGCTGGCCGAGACCACCATGGACCCGCGCCACCGCATGCTCCGCCGCGTGAACATCGCCGAGGTGGAGGCCGCCGAGCGCGTCTTCGACCTGCTCATGGGTTCCGCGGTGGCCCCGCGCAAGGACTTCATCGTCTCCCACGCCGACGAGCTGGACCGCGAGCGCATCGACGCCTGACCCTCCGCTTTCGTTCGGGAAACGGCGGCGCGGCCGCCGCCGTTTCCCGAACGAAAGCGGCGTGACCCGCGCCGTTTTCCGAACGAAAGCTCGGGACGGGCGCTCGTTCCGGCCGCGGCGGGCGTCAGCGGTCGCGGTAGTACGCCGCGACGCGGTGCAGGCCCTCGTCGATGCTCACGGTCGGCGTCCACGCGAGGACCTCACGGGTGCGACGCTGGTCGAACCAGTGGGCGGTCGAGAGCTGCTCGGCGAGGAACTCGGTCAGCGGCGGCTCGCCGTCGTCGGAGCCCACGCCCCGGGACCGCAGCCCGAACAGATCCCGCTCCCACGCCCGCTCGATCAGGGCACCGGCGCGCCGGGCCAGGCCCGCCGGGACGCGGCGTTCGGGCTCCGCGGCGCCGCCCGCCAGCGCGATCTGGCGGATCAGCTCGCCGACCGGTCGCGGCTCGCCGTTGGTGACCACGAGGGCCTCGCCGTGGTGCACGTCGGCCGCGGACACAGCCGCCACCACGGCCTCGACGGCGTTGGCCGTGTACAGCGTGTCGACCAGGGGAGCGCCCGTGCCGAGCACGGGCATTCGCCCGGCCCGCGCGCGCTGCACGATCCGGTCGGTGAGCTGCAGGTCCCCGGGCCCCCACATCAGGTGGGGGCGCAGCACCAGGACGCGGAAGTCGTCGCGGTCGGCGGCCAGGGCCAGTCGCTCGCCGGCCGCCTTCGTGCGCGCGTAGGGTCCGCGCGCGTGCTCGGGGCTGGCGGCTCCGGCGCCCTCGCCGACGATGGAGTCGCCGGCGTGCGCCACGGAGGGGGAGGAGACGTGGACGAAGCGTCGCACGCCGTGGCGCTGTGCGGCGTGCAACAGGATGCGCGTGCCCTCCACGTTCACGGCCTCGTACTCGTGCTCGGGGCCGGACACGGACACCTTCGCGGCCACGTGCACCACGGTGTCCGCGCCGGTCAGGGCCTCCTCGACGGCGGCCGGGTCGGTCACGGACCCGCGCACGTCCC
This sequence comes from Micrococcus sp. Mcc28, assembly GCF_024519775.1. Taxonomy (NCBI): domain Bacteria; kingdom Bacillati; phylum Actinomycetota; class Actinomycetes; order Micrococcales; family Micrococcaceae; genus Micrococcus; species Micrococcus sp. Mcc28. Next base: position 78,030 of record NZ_JALJRH010000004.1, read on the forward strand.
GCGCACCGGGCACGCCCGACGGACGCCGCTGCAGGGTGGTCACGTCGTTGCCGGCATCGGCGAGCACCCGGGCGACGCCCGCACCCAGCAGCCCCGAGGCGCCGGTCACCAGGACGCGGCGCGACGCGAGGCGCTCGACGAGGTCGGGCATCCCGGCGGCGTCGAGGTCGACGTCGTAGCCGAAGCCGCTCACAGCGCACCCACCTTCCCGCCGGCGAGCACGGCCTCCGCCCAGTCGGCCACCCGGGCGCGGTCGATCTTGGAGTTGTGCCGGATGTCCGTGGGGATCTCATCGGCCACGAGCACCGCGGCCACCGGCAGCGGCTCGAGGGCCGCGCGCACGGCGGAGGCCAGCGCGGTCGGGGCGAGGCCCTGCTTGGGCCGGCCGTCCCGGTGGTGACCCGGGCGCCGCGCCGGGCGCGTGGCCGGCACGGCCGCCTCCACGACGACGACCACGGCCTGCGTGCCCCGGGGCCCGACGCCGACGACGGCGCTGCGTCGCACCGGCCCGAGCGCGTCGACGGTCTTCTCGGGCCCACCCGGACCGACCGGGCCCTCGGGCGTGGTGATCACGTGCTGGAGCCGACCCTCGAGCCAGACGCGGCCCTCGGCGTCGAAGTGGCCGACGTCGGCGGTGCGGTGCCATACCCGGCCGTCCCGCCGCCACAGCCCGTCGCGCTTGCTCTGCTGGTCGGTGTGCCAGAGCGCGTCGTAGCGGTCCTTCAGGTGGGGGGCGCTGACCACGATCTCGCCGAGGACGCCGTGGCCCCGCGCGGGGTCGAGGATGACGTCCTCGGCGCTGCCGTCCTCGAGCAGCGGCGCGATGGCCAGGGACACCGTGGGCAGCGCGGAGCCCACGCAGACGCCCTCGTCGTCGGCGGCGCGCAGGCGCTGCACCTCGGCGCCGTCGATGTCCGTGAGCAGCAGCCCCTCGGTCATGCCCCACGGCGTGTGGACCCGGGCGTTCGGCATCAGGTCCGAGACCTGACGCATCAGCTGCGGGTGCACGGGGGCGCCGGCCGAGAGCACGAGACGCACGGCGTCGAGCGCCTCGCGCCGGGGCGCGTCGAGGCCGTCGGCGGTCGCGACCACGTTCGCCAGGGCGGCGGGGGAGGCGAACAGCACGCTCGACTGCCCGGCGATCGCGGCGTCGGCCAGCTTCTGCGCGGTGAGGGTGGCTGGCTGGGTGACATCCATGTCCGGGGAGACGGACGCGGCGCCGAGGGCGGGTCCGAGCAGCGCGAACGGGGCGAAGCCGGCCAGCAGGGAGCCGCCCGGGCGGATGCCCAGGGTGCGGGAGATCAGCGCCACGAGGCGGCCCAGCCGCTCGTGCGTGTACACGACGCCCTTGGCCGGGCCCGTGGAGCCGGACGTGAACAGCACCGCGGCGTCCGCGTCCAGGGCGGGCTCGGGCAGCACGGTGCCGTACTCGTCGACGGCGTCGCCCGTGGCCGGGTCGCGGTGGCGGTCCACCATCGCGTAGAGCGAGTCGGAGACGTCGAGCAGGCGGCGCTGGGCGGCGCCCGGCTCGGTCACGGAGATCCGGGTGCCCGGCCAGGACTGGGCGCGGGCCAGCGTCAGACCGGGGGTGCGGCCGATGATCCAGCGGGGGCGGGCCGACTTCATCGCCCGGGTCATGCCCTTGACCCCGAGGCCCTGGTCCGCCACCACGGCGACGGCGCCCACGCGCAGCACGGCGTACAGGGCCGCCGACAGGTCGCGACCCGGCGGCACGAGCATGGCGACCCGGTCGCCCGGTCGCATGCCCGCGGCCCACAGCCCGGTCGCGATGGCCGAGACCATCTCCTGCAGCTCACCCCAGGTGACGGCCACGGGGCGGCGGGCGGTGCCCACGAGCGAGCGGCCGGCCTGGGCGCCGGCCATGTCCACCAGCGCGGTGTACTCGCGGTGGTCCGAGCCGGGGGCGCCCCAGTCGCGCAGGTGGTCCCAGAGCCGGACCACGCCGGGCTCGCGGGCTCCGGGCTCCTCCCCGAGGTCCACCTCCAGGCCCGGGTCGGCGGCCGCGTCGGCGGTGGCGTGCGGGACGGGGCCCGGCAGCCCCGAGGCGGGGTCGGAGAGCTGGCCGCCGCGCAGCAGCTGGGCCCACTGCAGCAGGGGCGCGGTGATGTCGCGGTCGTCCACGAGCAGGTGCCCCGCCCGCTCGTAACGCTGCACGCGCGCGTGGGGCAGGCGGTCGCGGAGGTCGTCGAGGTAGCGGTCCAGGAAGACCGGGTCGTCGGCGCCCCACAGGATGAGGGCGGGCACGTCGGTACGGCCCAGGGCGGCGAGGTCCTCGCCCACCCGCTGCAGTTCGGGATGGCTGCCGTGGCCGGGGTCGGCCGGGATGTCCGCGACGAAGCCGCCGACGCCGCCGCGTCGGGCCGCCGTGTCGTAGGGCAGGTGGTAGGCGGCCCGCGTCTCGCGGTCGAGGGCCGGGGTGGCGAGGGAGGTCGTCACGGAGAGGAAGGCGTCCGTGGTGACGGTGGAGGCCGGCAGGACGGGCCCGGCGAGGGCGGCCTGCAGCGGGGCGGGGATCGGCGCCCCCTCGGGCTGGTGGACCGCGGTGTTCAGGGTCGCGACGCCGGCCACCAGCTCCGGATGACGCGCCGCCCAGCCGAGGGACACGACACCGCCCCAGTCGTGGCCGAGCGTGATCAGCGGGTGGCCGGTGGCTGCCAGGTCGCGCAGCCCGAGAGCCGCCAGCAGGGCGTCCAGGTCGGCGATGCGGCCGCCCAGCGTGCGGTAGGTGTCGCCGGCACGGCCCATCGACGCGGCGGACGGGGAGCCCGCGTGCGCGAGGCGCTCGGAGAAGCCCATGTCCAGCTGGTCCGGCGCCACGACGCGCCACGCGGCCATGCCCCGGCGTGCCCGGCGCACGGTCTCCGCGAGCAGGGACCGCCACAGCCAGGACCACGTCGGGTTGCCGTGCACCGCCACGATCGTGCCGACGATCTCCGCCCCGGCCGCGGCGAGCACGGGACCGGTGTCCGCCACGTGCAGCGTCCGCACGGTCCCCTCCGGGTCCGCGGCGGAGCGGATCTCCACGAGGCGGGACCACGCCGGGTCCCAGCCGGGCAGTCGGTCGGCCGGCGGCAGGGCGGCGGGGGCGGCGGGGATCTGGGGCATGGCTCTGGCTCCTTCAGCTCACCATTCGATCTCGAGCATCGCGGTGTTCAGGCCCGAGCCCACGCCCAGGCAGACCACCGTGTCCCCGTCCTCCAGGGCGTCCATCTCCCGCACGAGGGTGATGGGCAGCGACGCCGGGCCGACGTTGCCCAGCGTGGGGAACGTCGTCGGGATGCGCGCCGGGTCCAGGTGGGCGGACTCCGCGATCGCGTCGGTGTGCATCTGCGAGACCTGGTGGGTGATGAACCGGTCGGCCTCCGGCCACGCCCACTCCGCCGGGACGTCGTGCCACGCGTCCATCACGAGCTCGAGACCGTCCTTGAGCAGGGCGGTGGAGTCGGTGTACATGCCGTGGTGGTCGCCCACGCACAGGCCGTGGTGGTCGGTGCCGGCGCGGGTGATCCCGCGGACGATCCGATGGGCGTCCGGGTGGTCCTCGATGCGGCCGACGACGGCGGCGGCGGCCCCGGAGCCCAGCGTCAGGGACGCGAACTGCTCCATGAAGTTGCCGCGGTGCGTGGTCTCGGCGTGCAGGTTGGCCACGGTGGCGGCCTGCACCTTCGAGGCGTCCTCGGCGGCGACCACGACCGCGTAGTCGATCTGGCCGGCGTCCACGAGGGTGGAGGCGAGCATGAGGCCGTTGACGAACCCGAGGCACGCGTTCGTGATGTCGAAGTTGGTCGCCGAGGTCGGCAGCCCCATGAGGTGATGGATCCGCACGGCCACGGAGGGCTCGAGCGTGGCCCGGGTGACCGACGTGTTCACGAGCAGGCCCACCCGCTCCCGGGGGACGCCGGCCTGCTCCAGGGCCGCGACGCCGGCGCGGGCGGCGGCCTCCTGGAAGTCCTCGGTCTCGTCCCAGTTCCGTCGGCTGCGCACACCGGCCACCCGCTCCAGGAGGGAGCCGGGCAGGCGCAGGCGGGTGAGCACCTCCGCCAGCTGGTCGTCGAGGTCCCGCGAGGTGACTTCGACGGGGGCCTCCACCTCGGTGACCGCCAGGAGGGCGGCGCGGGAGTACTCGTAGCTGGCGTTGCCGGACACGTTCGTCACCAGGACCAATCTGCGGGGGGTCGGGGGAGGGGGGCGCTCACCTGCGGTGAGACGACAGCCCACTGTATCGGAGGGGTCGGGCGGGGCGCCCATCCGGGGCGTCGATCGGCCCGAGGCGAACAGGCTCGCCCCGGACCGGGGTCAGTCCGCGGACACGGCCACGGCGTCGTCCTCGGCGGGCGGGGCCGAGACGAGTTCGGGGGAGGCGCCGGCGCCGACGGCCTCGATGCGCTGGTCCACGGGCACGCCCGAGCCGTCCCGGCGCCCATACTCGATCGGCAGCGCGCGGGCCACGCCGGCCCGGGAGGCCGCGAGCGCGGGCGCGGCGCCGATCCAGCCGAGCTCGAGGCCGCTCTCGCCCTTGAGCAGCCGGTGGGCGCGCACGCCGCCGGTGCCGCGGCCCTTGGCCGGATACTCCCCGAGCGGGGTGACCTTGACGGAGCCCGGGGCGGAGCCGAGCACGTCCGCCTCGCCGTCCGTCACGGTCACCACGACGGCGGGCCGCGGGTGGGCCGCGGCGTCCGCACCGGTCTCGGTGAGGGAGGCGGCGGGGGCCACCCCGAACGCGAGCACCGTGTCCCCGGCGGCCAGCCGGATGCCCGCGACACCGCCGCCGGCCGGGCCCTGGGGGCGCACGGCGGAGGCGGCGTAGCGCAGCAGCTGGCCGGTGCGGGTGAGGAAGACGAGCTGGTCGGCCTCGTCCGGGGCGGGGGCGGCGCCGACCACCGCGTCGCCGTCCTTCAGGGCGACGGCGTCGACGACCTGGCGGTTCAGGGGCCATTCCGGCCGGACGCGCTTGACGACCCCGTGGGCGGTGCCCAGCGCCAGGACGGCGTCCAGGGGGACCAGGGCCACGAGCGTCTCGCCCTTGGCCAGGGGCACCAGCTCCGCGACGGGGACGGCCGCGGTCATCGCGGGGGCCGCGGACGGCTCGCCGGCCGCCGGCAGGTCGACCGCCTGGAGGCGGTGCAGCGCGCCGGCGGAGGTGAGGGCCCCGATCTCGCCGCGGGCCGTCGTCGGGACCACGGAGGTGAAGGCGTCGTGCTTGCGGCGCCGGCCCTGCGGGGCGATCGGCGTGCGGTCCGCGGTGCGCAGCAGGCGTCCGGAGGTGGAGAGCAGGGCCCAGCACGCCGTGTCGGGGACCATCAGGTCCGCCCCGGCCTCCGCGGCGCCGGCGGGGGTGGGCCCGGACGGTGCGGGCCCGGCGGCGGGGGCCGCGGCGGTCTCGGCCTCGAGCAGGACCGTGCGCCGGTCGTCGCCGTGCTCGTCGGCCACGGCCTGCAGCTCGGCCGAGACCACCTCGCGCAGCCGCGCGTCGGAGGCGAGGATCGCCTCGAGCTCGGCGATCGCGGCCTGCAGCTCGTCGCGCTCGGCCTCCAGCTCGATGCGGGAGAACTTCGTCAGCTGGCGCAGCCGCAGCTCCAGGATGTGGTCGGCCTGCACCTGGGTGAGGTCGAAGACGCCCATGAGGCGGGTGCGCGCGGCCGCGGTGTCGTCCGAGGAACGGATGATCTCGATGACCTCGTCGATGTCCACGAGCGCCAGCAGCAGGCCCTCGACGAGGTGGAGACGATCGCGGTGCTTGCCGAGGCGGTGCCCCGTGCGGCGCCGCACCACGTCCAGACGGTGGTCCACGTAGACCCGCAGCAGGGGCAGCAGGCCCAGGGTCTGCGGCTGCCCGTCGACGAGCGCGACGTTGTTGATCCCGAACGTCTCCTCGAGCGGGGTGTGCCGGTACAGGGCGGCCAGCACGGCCTGGGGGTTGAACCCGGACTTGAGCTCGATCTGCAGGCGCAGCCCGTTCTTGCGGTCCGTCAGGTCCACGACGTCGGCGATGCCGCTGAGCTTCTTCGCGTCGACGCCGGCCTTGATCCGCTCGATGACCTTCTCGGGGCCCACGCCGTACGGCAGCTCGGTGACGACCAGGCCGGTGCGACGCGCGGAGACCTGCTCCACGGCGACAGCGGCTCGCATGCGGAACGTGCCGCGGCCGGTCGCGTAGGCGTCGCGGACGCCGTCGAGCCCCACGATCCGGCCGCCCGAGGGGAGGTCGGGGCCGGGGATGTGGGCCATGATCGCCTCGAGGTCCGCCTCGGGGTCCGCGAGCAGGTGGCGCGCGCCCGCCACGACCTCGCGCAGGTTGTGCGGGGCCATGTTCGTGGCCATGCCGACGGCGATGCCGGTGGTGCCGTTGACAAGCAGGTTGGGGTAGGCGGCGGGCAGCACGGCCGGCTGCTGGAGCTGGTTGTCGTAGTTGGGGACGAAGTCCACGGTGCCCTCGTCGAGGTCCGCGGTGAGCGCCAGGGCGGCCGGGGCCATGCGGGCCTCCGTGTAGCGCGGGGCCGCGGGGCCGTCGTCGAGCGAGCCGAAGTTGCCGTGCCCGTCCACCACGGGCAGACGCAGGGAGAACGGCTGGGCGAGGCGGACCATCGCGTCGTAGATCGCGGCGTCGCCGTGGGGGTGCAGCTTGCCCATCACCTCGCCTACCACCCGGGCGGACTTCACATGGCCGCGGTCCGGGCGCAGGCCCATGCGGGCCATCATGTAGAGGATGCGCCGCTGCACCGGCTTGAGGCCGTCGCGCGCGTCCGGCAGGGCGCGCGAGTAGATCACCGAGTAGGCGTACTCGAGGAAGGACGCCTCCATCTCCTCGGAGACGTCGACGTCGACGATGTTCTCCTGCTCCAGCGGCAGCGGGCGCGGGGCGTCCTGCTCGGCGGGGCGGGAACGGGATGAACGGGCCATCATGGTGGTCGGGGAGTCCTCACGGCGTCGGGGATTGTCTACAGTGATCCTATGGGTGAGACCGAAGCCGTCCGCGGATATCCCTCCCACTGGGAGGCCGATGTGGTGCTCCGTGACGGTGCGACGGCCCACCTGCGGCCCATCTCGCCCGAGGACGCCGCCGAGCTGCAGCGCATGCACGCCGGGCAGTCCGAGAACTCCATCTACCTGCGCTACTTCACGTACAAGTCCGAGCTGAGCGCCAAGGACCTGGACCGGTTCACCCACGTGGACCACCGGGACCGGGTGGCGTTCGTGATCACCCGGGGCGGCCGCCTGCTGGGCGTGGGCCGCTACGACCGCTACGGGGACTCCGACGCCGCGGAGGTCGCCTTCAACATCTCCGACGCCGCGCAGGGCCGCGGGCTGGGCTCCATCCTCATGGAGCACCTGGCCGTGGCCGCCCGCGAGAACGGCATCCGCCGCTTCACCGCCGAGGTCCTGCCCGAGAACCGCAAGATGCTCTCGGTGTTCCAGGAGTCCGGCTTCGAGGTGACCCGCCGGTTCGAGGACGGCGTCGTGGCCGTCGAGTTCCCCATCGACCCCACCGCCCGGTGGCGCGCCGTCGTCGAGTCCCGCGAGCACCGCGCCGAGTCCCGCAGCGTCGCCGAGCTGGTCGAGCCCGCGTCCGTGGCCGTCGTCGGCGCCTCCCGCGATCCGCAGGCCGTCGGCTCGCTCGTGCTGCGCCACGTCCTCGAGGCGGGCTTCACGGGAGCCGTCCACGCCGTGAACCGCGCCGCCGAGGACGTCCAGGGCCTCACCGCCCACCGCTCCCTGGCCGACATCGGCGAGCCGGTCGACCTCGTCGTCGTCGCCGTGCCCGCCGACGAGGTCGAGGCCCTCATCCCCGAGGCCGCCGCGGCCGGGGCCCAGGGCCTCGTGGTCCTCACCTCGGGCTACGCCGACGCCGGCGCCGAGGGGCTCGAGGCCCAGCGCCGCCTGGTCTCCCGCGCCCGCGCCCACGGCATGCGTGTGATCGGCCCGGCCTCGGCCGGCCTGGTCCGCACCGACCCCGCGATCCGCCTCAACGCCTCCCCGTCCCCGGGCCTGGCCCAGCGCGGCCCCGTCGGCCTGTTCAGCCAGTCCGGCGCCGTCGGCGCCATGGTCTCCGCCGGCGTCAAGCGCCGCGGGGTGGGGATCTCCACCTCGATCAGCGCCGGCAACCGTGCGGACGTCTCGGGCAACGACGCCATGCAGTTCTTCGAGGCGGACCCCCACACCGCCGCCGTCGGCGTGTACCTCGAGTCGTTCGGCAACCCGCGCAAGTTCTCCCGCATCGCCCGGCGGCTCTCCCGCACCAAGCCCGTCGTGGTGGTCCGCTCCGACGTCACCGGGCGCTTCCTGCCCCCGGGCCACGAGACCCGCACCACCCAGGCCCCCGAGGGCGCCGTGGACTCGATGCTCGACCAGACCGGCGTGCTCGAGGCCCACACGCACGAGGCCATGCTCGACATCCTCATGGCCGTGGCCAGCCAGCCGCTGCCCACGGGCCACCGCGTCGTCCTCGTGGCCGACTCGCTCGCCCTGGACCGGCTGGGCCGCGACGCCGCGGCCGAGGCCGGGCTGGAGGTCACGGCCACCGTCGGCCTCGTCGGCAGCGAACAGGGCATCGCCCCGCCCGCCGAGACGCTGGTCTCCGCCGTCCGGGACGCCGTCCGCCACGAGCAGGCCGACGCCGTCGTGGTGCTGGCCCGCCTCGGCCTGCACCAGGCGGACGACGAGCCGGAGCGGCTGGCCCACGCCCTCGCGGACGCGACCCGGGACGCCCGCATCCCCGTGCTCGGCTGCCTGACCGACGTCGTCTCCCCGCGCTACCGCGGCGCCACGCTCGGCGCCACCGGGCCCGTGGGTGACGACGCCGAGCCCGGCTCCCTGCAGCCCGGCCTGCCCTTCTACCCGTCGCCGCAGCAGGCCATGACCGTGCTCGGCGCGCTCGCGGACTACGTCCACTGGCGCCGCCAGGAGGTCGGCGAGCCGCTCGAGCCGACCGGCCTGCACCCGCACGAGGCCGAGGAGCTCGTGGAGGCGGCCGCCGCGCGTGCCGAGGGCACCGAACTCGTCCGGCTCTCCGACGAGGAGACCGAGACGCTGCTGGGCCACTACGGGATCACCGTGCTGCCCTCGGCCCGGTTCGAGACCGCCGACGAGGCCGTGGCGGCCGCCGAGCGGCTCGGCTTCCCCGTGGCGCTCAAGGCCGTGGACCCCCACCTGCGGCACCGACTCGACCTGGGCGGCGTCCGCCTGAACGTGGTGGACGCCGATTCCCTGCGCCGCAACGTCGAGCACATGCGCCGTCTGCTCGCGCCGTTCGGCGTGCGCGAGCTCGAGGTCCAGGCCATGGCCCCCGCCGGCCAGGCCTGCATGCTCACGGCGCTCGAGGACCCGCTGCTGGGCCCCGTGGTCTCCTTCGGCATCGCCGGCGACGCCACGGACCTGCTGGGGGACTGGGTGCACCGCGTGCCCCCGCTCACGGACCGGGACGTGGCCCGCATGGTCCGCGCCCCCCGCGCCGCCGTGAAGCTGCGCGGCACCGGCGGGGTGCCCTCCGTCGACCTCGCCGCGCTGGAGGACCTCGTGGGCCGCGTCAGCGTCCTCAAGGACGACCTGCCGCAGGTCGCCCGCCTGCGCTTCGCGCCCGTGCTGGCCGCCCCCGAGGGCGTGACGGTGCTGCAGGCCGAGGTGCACGTCGCCAACGCGGCCCGCCGCACCGACTCGGCCCGGCGCGCGTTGCGCGGCCGCTGACCGGGCCGTCCACAGCGGGCCCGGACGGCCCGGCGCCGGACCCGTAGCATGGGGGACATGAGCCCGTTCCGCAGGAGTCACGAGCCAGGCCGTCCCGACCACCGCCCCGACGCCCCCGAGGCCGAGGGCCGGCAGCGCGAGGCCCGCACCCTGGACGGCAGCGGCGGCCTCGACGCCTCACTCGTCCGCGCCGGCTTCTACCCGGACCTCGTGGCGCACGCCATCGCCCTCGAGCTCGAAGGCCGCACCCCGGACGCGCACCTCGTCCACGTGGACACGCACTTCGACTACGAGGAGATCCACCGGCACATCACGGCCCTCGTGCTCGCCGGGGACACCCTGCTGGCCGTCCACCTCGACGACCACGCCGCCGACCCGGCCGGCCAGGCGGTCCTCGCCCAGGTCTCCACCGAGATGGTCCCGGTCCGCGCCCTCGGCTCCGTGGTCCTGACCACCGGCCACGCCGACCCCGCCCGCTTCCGGCCGTCCGACCCCGTGGCCGAGATGACCCTCGGGCTGATGTGGGCCGGAGGCCAGCGACTGGACCTGCAGCCCGCCGGCTGCGCCGACCCCCAGTGCGACCTCGACCACGGCTACACCGGCACCGCCACCCGCGAGGACCTCGTGATCCGCGTCGCCGCCGACGCCGACGGGCAGGGGGCCGTCGACGGCGCCCTGGCCTTCGCCCGGGCCCTGCGCCGCGCCCACCTGGCGGCCACCACGTGACGGGGCCCGCCCTCCCCGACGGCGTGGTCCCCGCCGACCGTGCCCTGCGCTCCGTCCTGACCTCCGCCGCGGCCGCCCTCGGTGTCCCGGGCTGTGAGAACGCGCTCGCGGTCCCGGCGGGCCGCCGCGTGGTCGTCGCCCTGGTGGACGGCCTCGGACGGTCCCTCCTGAAGCGCTTCGGCGGCCACGCCCCCACGCTGCGCTCGGCGATGGCCGACGGCGGCCGCGTCCTCGAGGCGGCCGTGCCCACCACGACGGCCGCGTCCCTCACGAGCCTGGGCACCGGGCTGGACGTCGGGGAGCACGGCGTGGCCGGCTACGACGTGCTCGACCCGGACCGGGACGTGGTGATCAACCAGCTGGGCGGCTGGGACGAGGCCACCGACCCGGTGGGGTGGCAGCCGAAGCCCACCGTGTTCGAGCGCGCCGCCGCGGCCGGCGTGGACGCCGTCACGGTCTCGCTGCCCGCCTTCGAGCGTTCGGCCCTGACACGGGCGGGGCTGCGTGGCGGCCGGTTCGTGGCCGGCCGCGCCCTGATCGCCCGCGCCCAGGCCGTCGAACGCGTGCTGAAGGACGCCCGCGTGCCCACGCTCGTCTACTTCTACGTCAACGAGCTGGACAAGGCCGGCCACCGGGACGGCGTGGGCTCGGACCGGTGGCTGCACGCCCTCGAGGAGATCGACGCGGCGGTGCGGCGCCTGGTGGACCGCGTGCCCGCCGGGACGGTGGTGCTCGCCACCGGCGACCACGGCATGGTCGACGTGCCGCCGTCGCGCCGCGTGGACTACGCCGCCCTGGACGAGGCCGGGGAGCTCGCCGACCCCGCGCTGCTCGAGGGGATCGCGCACACCGCGGGGGAGCCCCGCCTCGTGCAGCTGCACTTCCGATCCGACGCGGGTCCGGACGTGCGCGAGAGGGTGCGGCGCACCTGGGCCGAGCGCTACGGGGCGCACGCGTGGGTGCTCACGCGGGACGAGGCCGTCGACGCCGGCTGGTTCGGCGCCGTCGTCGAGGACCGGGTCCGTGCCCGCATCGGGGATCTGCTCGTCGCCGTGCACGGGGATCTTGCCCTCTACGACGGCCGGCGGGTGCCCCCGCACGCCTTCGAGATGGTGGGCCAGCACGGCGCGCCCACGCGCGCCGAGCGGGAGGTCCCGCTGCTCACCTGGCACCGCTGAGCCCGCCCCGCGGCCGGGGCCGGGCCGGGGTCAGTCGCCCTTGCGGCCGAAGACGATCTCGTCCCAGCTGGGCACGGACGCGCGGCGAGCGGCCGAGCGGGCCCGGGGGCGCGGCGTGACGGCCGGCATGGCAGGGCGCGCGGCACGCTCGCGAGGCGCGGGCTCCGCCCCCTCGTCCTCGACACCCGCGTCCGCGACCTCCGCGTCCGCGACGTCTGCGGCAGTGTCCTCGGCGCGGTCGGTCTCGGCGGCCGGTTCCGGCTCGTCGATGCCCGGGGCGTCGTCGGCGGTCGTCAGGGCCCCCTCGGCGTCGACCGGGGCGAGCGGCTCGGGCGCCTGGGCGGCCTCGCGCCGACTCCGGTCCTGGTGCTCGCGGGCGATCAGGTGCGCGAGCGTGTCGTCCGACTCCAGGTCCGCGCCCACACGCTGACCCCGGCGCACCCGCAGGATCTCCAGCAGATCGGCGTCGCGGTCGGCGGCCGGGGAGTGCGCACCCGCGGGGGTCACGGCGTCCTCGGCGTCCACGTCGTCCGTCACCGGTTCGGCCGCGGGGGCGCGGGGGACCAGGTCCCAGGCCTCCGCCTCGGACAGGGCGCGGGCCCAGGCGTTCTCGGGTTCGAGGTGGCGTCCGGCCGGGCGGAACGTCCAGAGCGCCGGCGGCTCCTCGCGGGTGGGCAGACTCCCCGCACCGGACACGGCGAACCGGGCGGCCACGGTCCAGCCGGCCTGGTCCTCGCGCCACGCGTCCCACTCGAGGCTCGCCTCGTCCACGCCCAGCTCGGCGAGCCGGTGCGCGGCGAGCTCACCGAGCGTCGTGGGGCCGCCGTCCTGGACGAGGTCCGAGTAGAGGTCGGGCCCGCCGACCCAGACCTCGACGGCGCGGGCCTGCCGGGCGATCCAGTCGCGCTCGGCCAAGACGGGGTGACCGTAGGTGCGGATGCGCGAGAACGCGTTCCCGCTCTCCCGGGCCACCTGCTCCACGGAGGCGCCCGCACGGATGCGCTGCTGGATCTCCCGGGGGGTGAGGGGCACGGCCTCCTGGGTCGCGGCGGCCTTGACGGACTCCTGGTCGGTCAGCGGCGCCGGGGTCGGTCCGTCCGCGGTCGAGTCGTCGGCCACGGGCCGCGGGTCGATCCGCGGGGTGAGCGCGAGGTCCTCGTCCGGCCGGGCCGGGCCGGAGGGCGCCTCGGGAGCCCGCTCGTCCTCCTCCGCGGCATCGTCGGCGTGCGTCGCCGCGTCCACCGGTCCCTCGGCGTCCTCGTCGTCCGCCCCGGGGACGTCCATCTCCGTCATGTCGTGCCAGGCCGCGGGGCCGTCCTCGGCCGGTCGCCCGTCCTCGGGCGCGGCGCCCTCGATGACCAGCCGGCGCAGATAGGGGGAGAGGGGGAGCGTGTGCTCCTCGCCCTCGGGCCCCGACAGGCGCAGCGCGTCGCCGTCCTCGGTGGGTCCGGTCAGTCGCAGCTCTGCCATGGCGGTGGTCCCTCCCACATCGTGTTCTGGTCACCGGGCATGCGGACGCCCGGCCGGGCATGCCCCGATCCTAGCCGCCGGGCCGCAGACCACGGCCCGGGCGAGGGGCGCGCGCCCGCGCGAATCCGCCCTGGGCGAGCATGCCGGTCAACATTTGGCACGGGTTCGGCCATGGTGCACAATCTACGCGCAACGGCGCAGGCCGGTGATGCGTGGCCCGCCCACGACGCCGCCTGCGCAGTGCCGGCACCGGTCCCGGTGCCGTCCCCCACCAGCGGAGCGTGAAACCCCATGGCCACTGACTACGACGCCCCTCGCAAGAACGAGGAAGAGCTGAGCCAGAACTCCATCGAGGAGCTGAAGGCACGGCGCACGGACACCCAGTCCGCCGTCGTGGACGAGGACGAAGCGGAGGCCGCCGAGGGGTTCGAGCTGCCCGGCGCCGACCTCTCGGGTGAAGAGCTGATGGTGCGGGTGCTGCCCGCCCAGTCGGATGAGTTCACCTGCGCCTCCTGCTTCCTGGTCCGCCATCGCTCGCAGGCCGCGCGTGAGAAGAACGGCCTGATCTACTGCACCGACTGCGAGGGCTGAGCCCCCGCCGCCGGGGCGGTCAGCGGCCCTCGGCCGTCCCCTCCTGCCGGGCCATGGTCCCGCCGAGGGCCGCGACCAGCTCCTCCGGACGCCGGGTGCTGGTCAGCCAGTAGGGTGTGCGGTCGCGCTCGTCGGTCAGCTGGATCCGCACGACGGGCGCGATCCAGCCGCGCACGTTCACGAAGGCCAGCCCGTGCAGCAGCGGGCCGCGCTGGGCCCGGGCGTCCTCGCCGCGATACCCCGTGACCTGACCGACGTGGTGCCGTTCGATGCTGGCGCGGCCCACCTGGAGGGTGCGTTCGCGCACCACGATGCGCGGGGTGGTGGCCACCAGGATCAGGACCTCGACGGCGAAGAACGCGACGGCGGCCGCGATGCCCACCCCGAGGTCGATCGGCGCGAACACGAGTATCGTCAGCGCCGCCAGCATGAGCGCCACGGCCCAGACCCCCGGGGAGGGCGTCAACCGCTCCTCGAACAGGACCGGATCGGGTCCCGCCGCAGCGCCCTCGGGGGCGCGGCGGGAGGCATCGGCGACGGGGTGCTGCTGGGGATCACGCATGGGTCCCAGCTTCCCACATCCGGACTCCGGTCCCGCCGCGCGGCACCGGTGAGGGCGCCCGCCCGGCCGCCTCGACGCGGCCCCGGGCCGACGGGTGCTCGTGTAGGGTCGGGCCTCGTGACCGACTCCGCCGAGCTGCCCGTGCCCCTGCACGCCCTCGATCCGGGCCTGGCCCCGCCCGCCTACGCGCAGCCGGGCGACGCGGGCGCGGACCTGCGCACCGCCGTCGACGTGACCCTGGCCCCGGGTGAGCGTGCCCTCGTGCCGACCGGCGTGGCGCTGGCCATCCCGGAGGGCCACGCGGGGTTCGTGCACCCCCGCTCGGGCCTCGCGGTCCGCCACGGCCTGAGCGTCGTCAACGCCCCCGGCACCATCGACGCCGGCTACCGCGGCGAGATCAAGGTGCCCCTGATCAACCTGGACCCGACCGAGCCGATCGTGCTGCGCCGCGGCGACCGGATCGCCCAGCTCGTGCTGCAGCCGGTCGTGCGGGCCCGCTTCGAGCCCGTGGACGCGCTGCCCGACTCCGAGCGCGGGGCCGGCGGCTTCGGCTCGACCGGCGGCTTCACCGCCGACACCACCCCTGGGAGGACGTCGTGATCTTCGGACGCAACCGCACCGTGCGCCACGAGCAGGTCAGCCTGCCGGCCGAGCTGCTGGAGGAGCGCGACCTCGAGATCGCCGCCGCGCCGGAGGCAGCCGACGTCGGTCCGCACGACGTCGCCACCCGCCCGGATCCCGCCGGCATGATCGACCTGGGGTCGCTGCGCCTGCGGGCGGTCCAGGGCATGAAGCTGCGCCTCGACGTCGAGGACGCGACGAAGCGGATCGTCGCCGCCACCGTCAGCCTCGGCCGCTCGGCGCTGCAGGTCCAGGCGTTCAGCGCCCCGCGCCGCACGGGCCTGTGGGACGACCTGCGCGCCGAGCTGCACGACTCCCTGTCGACCACCGCCCACGCGACCGTGCAGGAGCAGACCGGCCGCTTCGGCATCGAGATCCTCACGCGCGTGCCGGCGGCGCTGCCGGACGGCTCGCCGGGGTGGAACGTCGCCCGGTTCGTGGGCGTGGACGGTCCGCGCTGGTTCGTCCGCGGCGTGTTCCACGGCGAGGCCGCCTTCCAGCCGGAGGCCGCCGAGCCGCTGGAACAGGTGTTCTCCGACCTGGTCGTGGTGCGGGGCGACGAGCCGCTCCCGCCGCGCGAGCTGCTGCCCCTGCGTCCGCCTCCCAACGCGCGCCCGCTGCAGCGTCGCCGCCCGGCCCCGGACGAGGGCCGGGACGTGCTCGCGGACACCGCCGCCGGCCCGGGGGACGGCGCGGCACCGGAGGCCACCGCGCTGCCCGAGCGCGGTCCGGAGATCACGGAGACCCGGTGAGCCCCGCCGTCGCAGCCCGCCCGACCGGCGCCGCGGGCCGCATCGAGCGCCGCGGCGTCATCGCCTCCGTCACACTGCCCGGCGCGGACGAGGCGACCGTCTTCCGCGCGGTCTTGGCCGACCGCCTGCCCGCGCCCGGGAGCATGGCGCCCGCGGAGACGCTGCAGCTGGTCTGGCACGGGCGGCGCCGCGTGCCCGGCGTCATGCCGGGGGAGTGGCTGACGGTCCGCGGCCGCGTCACCCAGATGGACGGCGTGCCCACCCTGCACAACCCCGAGTTCGACCTGGTCGACGCGCCCGAGGCCACGCGCTGAGCACGGCCCCGAGAGGAGAGCCCATGACCGAGCCGCGTGGCCCCGTCACCGCCGCCCCGGACGGGGCCGGCCCCCTGCCGTCTCGAGCCCGCCTGGACGAGCGCGGCCGCCTCGACGCGCTGGGCAGCGTCGGTGGCTGGCGCGGCATCGTCGAGGCCTCCCTGCCCACCCTCGTCTACATGGTCGGCTACGTCGCCACCCAGCAGGTGTGGCCCTCCGGCGTGGCGGCCGTCGCGGTCGCACTCGTGCTGGGCGTCGCGCGCCTCGTCCAGCGCCAGTCGCCGGTCCAGGTGCTGGCCGGCCTCGCCGTCGTCGTCCTGTCCGTCGTGGTCTCCCTGACCACCGGCCAGGCCCGCGACTACTACCTGTGGGGCTTCGTCACCAACGCCGCCTACGGCCTCGCGTTCGCGGTGTCCGTCCTCGTGGGCTGGCCCGCGGCGGGCCTGGTGCTCGGCCTCGTGCGCGCCGAGGGCACCCGCTGGCGGGCCCACCGGCGTCGGCGCCGCGCCTACGCCGCGGCCACCTGGATCCTCGTGGCCGTGTTCGCGCTGCGCCTGGCGGTGCAGGTGCCCCTCTACCTCGGGGACGCCGTCACCGCGCTCGGGGTGGCCCGCCTGGTGATGGGCCTGCCGCTCTATGCCCTGGGGCTCTGGCTCGCCTGGTCCGTCAGCTCGCCCGGTCAGGACGACGGCGTGCCGGCAGACTCCGCCGCCTCCGAGCGTCCCTGAGCGCGGCCCTCGCCGACGAGGAGGCGACGCAGGGCCGGCTCGGCGGAGCCGGCGGCCAGGAAGAAGAGCTCGTCGCCCACCTCCAGGACCTCGTCCGCCGACGCCTGCCGGGGGGCGCCGTCGCGCACGACCGCCACGAGCGGAGCCTCCTGCGGCCAGGACACGGTGCCGATGCGCCGGCCCTCGAGCCAGTGCTCCGCCGGGACCCGGAACTCGGACAGCGCCGCGCCGCCGGCCTCCAGTCTGAGCAGGCGCACGAGGTCCCCGGTCTCCACGGCCTCCTCCACGAGCGCCGTCATGATCGAGGGGGTGGACACGGCCACGTCCACGCCCCACGACTCGTCGAAGAGCCAGTCGTTGAGCGGGTTGTTGACGCGGGCCACGGTGCGGCCGACGCCGAACTCCGAGCGGCTCAGCAGGGAGCACACGAGGTTGACCCGGTCGTCGCCGGTCGCCGCGACGAGCACGTCCGCCTCCAGGGCGCCGCACTGCTCGAGCACGGTCAGGTCGCACGCATCCCCGAGGACGAGGCGTGCGCCGCCGACGTCGGCCTTGCGGGCCGCGTCCGTGCGCGCCTCGACGACGACCACCTCGTGGCCGTGCGCGTGCAGCTCCCGCGCGATGGAGGCGCCCACGGCGCCGGCTCCGGCGATGACGGCCCTCATGCCCGTCCCTCCTCGTCCTCGTCCGTGCCGTCCGGCACGCGTGCCTCGCCCTGCAGGGCGGCCTCCACCTGGTCCCGGCGGTCCACCGGGTAGACGGCGTGCAGCACGTCGCCCTCCTGCAGGCGGTCGCCCGGCCGGGGCAGCTGGCCGTCGCCGAGCCGGGTGAGGTAGGCGATGCGCATCCCCACCGTGGACTCGACGTCGGTCAGCCGACGGCCCCACCACGAAGAGTGGGGGACCAGCTCGGTCACGAGCAGCCGGCCGGAGGCGTCGCGGTGCTCCGCGTCGGCGGTGCCGGCCGGCAGCAGCCGGTGCAGCACCTGGTCGGCCGTCCACTGGATCGAGGCGACCGTGGGGATGCCGAGGCGCTGGTACAGCCGGGCCCGGTCGGCGTCGTAGATGCGCGCCACCACGTCGTCCACGTGGAAGGTCTCGCGGGCCACGCGGGCGGCGATGATGTTCGTGTTGTCGTCCGCGGTCACGGCCGCCAGGCCCTGCGCGCGGTCGATGCCGGCGGCGAGCAGCGCGGAGCGGTCGAAGCCCACGCCGGCCACGAGCTCGCCGGAGAAGCCGGGGGCCAGCCCCTCCACGGTCCGCGGGTCGCGGTCCACGAGGGCGACGCCGTGACCGGCCGCGTCCAGCGCGGCCGCCAACCGGGTGCCCACCCGTCCGCCGCCGACGATCACGTAGTGGGCCATGCCCGTCCCTGCCTCTCGTGCGGTGCTCCGTGCGCCGGGGAGCCGACGCGCGCTCCATCCTCGCATCCGGCGGGCACGTCCGGGAGCATCCGCGTCGCCGCGGCGTCCGGGCCCGGCGGGGGTACCGTGGTGCGGTGGCCACGCTGTCCTCCCTCCTGCGCCGCGGCCTCCTCGGTCGCCCCGTGACGTCGCACGCCGCCGACGAGCCCCGCATGAACCGGTGGCGGGCGCTGCCCGTGACGTCGTCGAACGCCCTGTCCTCCCTCGCCTACGCCCCGGACGAGGTCATCCTCACCCTGGTCGCGGCCGGCACGTCCGCGCTCGCGCTCGGACCCGCCGTCGGCTGGGCCGTCGTCGCGGTGATGCTGCTCATCGTCGTGTCCTTCCGCGCCGCGGTCGCCGCCGTTCCGCACGGCGGCATCTATCACATGGCCGGCATGAAGCTGGGCCCGAGGGCCGGCGTCGTCGCCTCGGCCGCGCTCCTGCTGGACTTCGTGTTCACCGCCGCGGTCTCCGTGGCCGCCTTCGCCCACTTCGTGGCGGCGCTGGCCCCCGGACTCACCGTCGGCAGCCGCGTGCTGGTGGCCTCGGCCGCGCTCGTGGGCGTACTGCTGGCCGCGCTCCGCGGGGTGCGGCTGTCCCGGTGGGTGCTGCCCGTGCTCGTGAGCGTGTTCGTCGCCCTGACCGCGCTGCTCGTCCTGGCGGGCCTGTGGCAGGAGGGCCGTGGGCTGCTCGGCGCGGCGCCGACGGCCGGCTGGACGCAGGAGGGCGCCGGGGTCGGCGGGACCGTCAGCACCGTGGCGACGGCGCTGCTCGCCCTGCGCGCGTTCAGCGCGGGATCGGTGCTGCTCACCGGCGTCGAGGTGCCGGTCTCGAGCACCCGCCTGATGGCCCGGCCGGCCGTGCCCACGGTGCGGTGGGTGCTCACCGTGATGGCCCTCACCCTCGGCGCGCTGACCGTGGGCGTCATGCACCTGGCTCAGCGCACCGGCGTCGTCGTCGGGCTGGAGCTGGAGAACCTCCGGGACGCCGCGGGTGCCGAGGTCACGCCCGACCGCGCCCCCGCCCCCGTGCTCGCCCAGCTCGCGGACACCGTGTACGGCCCGGGCAGCATCCTGTCCGTCGCCACCATCGCGGCCACCGCCCTGCTCCTGCTGTTCGCGGCCAAGTCGGCGTTCCGCTCGTTCCCCGCCCTGGCCGCGCGCGTGGCCGAGGACGGCTACCTGCCCCGGCAGCTGAGGGTCCGCAGCGACCGGCTGGTGCACACGTGGAGCGTCCTCGGGATGGGGGCCGTGGCCCTCTCGCTCGTGCTGTTCTTCGAGGCCCGGACCGCCCTGCTCGTGCAGCTTTACGTCATCGGCGTGCTGCTGGCCTTCACGCTCGCGCAGGCCGGCATGCTGCGGCTGTGGCGCCGCCGGCTCGTGCACACACCGGGCGCCCGGGCCCGCGCGGCCGTCCGGCTGCGCCTGATCATCACGGCGGTGGCCTGGGTGGTCACGGCGCTGGCGGGCGTCGTCGTCCTGGTCACCCGCTTCACGCAGGGCGCGTGGGTGGCGCTGCTGGCGATCGTGCTCGGCTCGCTGGTGATGGGGCGGATCCGCCGCCACTACGCGGACGTGGACCGCGAGCTCGCACCGGACCCCCAGGACGACGCGCGGGCCCTGCCCTCGCGGGTCCACGTGGTGGTCGTCGTGACCACGCTGGACCGGCCGGCGCTGCGGGCGCTGGCCTACGCCCGCGCGTCGCGGCCGTCCTCCCTCGAGGCCGTCGTCGTGGACGCCGAGCGCGCCGCCACCCTGGAGGTGATCGACGCCTGGGAGCGTGCCGGCCTGCCGATGTCGCTCACCGTGATCGCCTCGCCCTACCGCGACACGGTGGCCCCCCTGGTGCGGCATGTGCGCGAGCACCGACGCCGCTCCCCGCGGGACCTGACCATGGTGTTCATCCCGGAGTACGTGGTCCGGCCGGGCTGGCGCACGCTCCTGCACAACCGGACCGCCACCCGCCAGACGCGGCGACTGCAGCGGGAGCCGGGCGTGATGGTGGGCTCGGTGCCGTGGCAGGTCCACGAGGGCCAGGGCTCTTGACCGCCCCGGCGCCCCCGGGGAGCGGCGGATGACGCCGTCCGACGGCGCGCCCACGATCGAGGCGACACAGCCGCATCGGTCTGCAAGGATGATGATGATCTGACCAGTCGATGCTCAGGGCAAGACCTGAAGCGCGCTGCGATGCGAGAGGAGCCAGACATGGCAGTCGTCGACACGTCCACAGACGTCACCGGGATCGGGAGGACCATCGAGGTGGAGGTCGGGGCCATGGCCCACGGCGGCCACTGCGTGGCCCGGCACGAGGGGCGGGTCGTCTTCGTGCGCCACGCCGTGCCCGGCGAGAAGGTCCGGGTGGCCCTGACCGAGGCCGAGGACGGGGCCCGCTTCTGGCGCGGCGACGTCGTGGAGGTGCTGCGGCCCTCCGAGTTCCGCCGCATCCACCAGTGGAAGCTCGCGGACATGCTGCGCGCCCACGCCTCGGGTCGCCCGCCCGTGGGCGGCGCCGAGTTCGGCCACATCGTGGTCCCGCACCAGCGCCGGCTCAAGGCCCAGGTCTTCCGGGACACGGTGCACCGCATCGCCGACCTCGCGGTGGAGCCGGAGGTGTGCTTCGCCGGCTCCGAGGACGAGCCCACCGGCCAGCGCTGGCGGACCCGGAACGCGTTCGCGGTGACCCCCCAGGGGCACATCGCGATGCACGCCTACCGTTCGGCGACCCTCCTACCCGTGCGCAACATGCCGCTCGGCGTGCCGGCCCTCGATGCGCTCGCCCTGTGGGACTGGGACTTCACCGGAGCCGCCCGCGTGGACGTCGCGACGCCGGCCTCCGGCTCCCGCCCCCTCGTGCTGGTGACGCCCACCCCGCAGACGCGGGCGGACGAGGTCAAGCTCGGCCGGCTGCGCACCCGGATCCGCCAGGCGGCCAATGCGTGCGGCGTGGACGTCTCCACCGGCCTGGCCCTGCCCGGCCCGAAGCAGTTCCAGCCGGTCAAGGTCGAGCGCATCACCGGCAAGACCTGGGTCGAGGAGACCGTGGAGTCCGAGCGCGGCGGCACCAAGCGCTTCCGCGTCACGGGTGACGGCTTCTGGCAGGTCCACCAGCACGCCCCGGCCACCCTCGTGGACGCGGTGCTCGAGGACGCGCGCGTCGAGCCGGGCCAGGTCGTGGCCGACCTCTACGGCGGCGCCGGCCTGTTCAGCGCGTACCTGGCGGACGCCGTGGGACCCGAGGGCCGCGTGTACTCGGTGGAGGCCTCCCGCCAGGCCTCGAAGGACGCCCGCCGCAACCTGCACGACCAGCCGCAGGCCTCGGTGCTCAACGGCCCCACGGACAAGGTGCTCGGCAGCTGGCTGAAGTACCCCGAGCGTCCCGTGGCGGACGGCGGCCTCGGCGGTGCCGCGCTGGACACCGTCGTCCTGGACCCGCCGCGGGCGGGCGCGGGGCGGCGGGCGATCGAGCGCATCCTCGCGCTCGAGCCGGGCCGCATCGTGTACGTCTCGTGCGACCCCGCCTCGTTCGCCCGCGACCTGGCGTGGCTGCGCGACGGCGGCTACGAGGTGGAGCGCGCCCGCGTGTTCGACCTCTACCCGGACACCCACCACCTCGAGTCGGTGACCGTGCTGGTGCCGGCCGCCCAGAGCGCCCCGGCCGCGGCCGTCGTCGAGATCTGACCCGGCATCCGCGTGGCGGCCTGCGGGCCGCCGCGCGCCATGCCCGCGTCACACGGGACCGGCGCGGTACCCTGGGACGCAGTGCGGCACCTGTGACGCAGACGACGCCCGTCCCGGACGGGGCGCGGTCCGCGGCCGCGGGTGACCACCCCCCACTGGACGAGCGCCCGGAGGAAACCGGGCGGGAAGAGGAGTCCTCTCGTGACCACCGTCGACAGCTTCGGCTCCAAGGGCGTCCTGGACGTCAAGGGCGCCGAGTATGAGATTTTCCGTCTGAACAAGGTCGAGGGGGCGCAGAAGCTGCCCTACTCCTTGAAGGTGCTGCTGGAGAACCTGCTGCGCACCGAGGACGGCGCCAACGTGACCGCCGACCAGATCAAGGCCCTGGCCGCCTGGGACCCGAACGCCCAGCCGGACACCGAGATCCAGTTCACGCCGGCGCGCGTGATCATGCAGGACTTCACCGGCGTGCCCTGCGTCGTGGACCTGGCCACCATGCGTGAGGCCATCCAGGACCTGGGCGGCGACCCGGAGCGCGTGAACCCGCTCTCCCCGGCCGAGCTCGTGATCGACCACTCCGTGCAGATCGACTCCTTCGGCAACGACGCCGCCATCGAGCGGAACATGGAGATCGAGTACGAGCGCAACGGCGAGCGCTACAAGTTCCTGCGCTGGGGCCAGACCGCCTTCGACGACTTCAAGGTCGTCCCCCCGGGCATGGGCATCGTCCACCAGGTCAACATCGAGAACCTGGCCCGCACCGTGATGACCCGCGAGGTCGACGGCGTGCTGCGCGCCTACCCGGACTCCTGCGTCGGCACCGACTCGCACACCACCATGGTCAACGGCCTGGGCGTGCTCGGCTGGGGCGTCGGCGGCATCGAGGCCGAGGCCGCGATGCTCGGCCAGCCCGTGTCCATGCTGATCCCGCGGGTCGTGGGCTTCAAGCTGACCGGCAGCATCCCGTCCGGCGCCACCGCGACCGACGTGGTGCTGACCATCACCGAGATGCTCCGCCAGCACGGCGTGGTCGGCAAGTTCGTCGAGTTCTACGGCGAGGGCGTCGGCTCCGTGCCCCTGGCCAACCGCGCCACCATCGGCAACATGTCGCCCGAGTTCGGCTCCACCGCCGCGATCTTCCCGATCGACGAGGTCACCCTCGACTACCTGCGCCTGACCGGCCGCTCCGAGGAGCAGGTCGCCCTCGTGGAGGCGTACACCAAGGAGCAGGGGATGTGGCACGACCCGTCCTCCGAGGTCGCCTACTCCGAGTACCTCGAGCTGGACCTGTCCACCGTGGTGCCCTCCATCTCCGGCCCGAAGCGTCCCCAGGACCGCATCGAGCTCACCGACTCCAAGGACCAGTTCCGCAAGGACCTGCACAACTACGCCACGCAGGACGAGGCCGGCGAGGGCCGCCCGTCCAAGCTCGTGGACGTGGCCATGCCGGACGGCCGCCAGTTCCAGCTGGACCACGGTGCCGTGTCCATCGCCTCGATCACCTCGTGCACCAACACGTCAAACCCCTCCGTGATGATGGCGGCCGGCGTGCTGGCCCGCAACGCGGTCGCCAAGGGCCTGAAGTCCAAGCCGTGGGTGAAGACCTCCGTGGCCCCGGGCTCCCGCGTGGTGACCGACTACTACGAGAAGTCCGGGCTGCGCGAGTCCCTCAACGACCTCGGCTTCAACGTGGTCGGCTACGGCTGCACCACCTGCATCGGCAACTCCGGCCCGCTGGAGTCCGAGATCTCCGAGGCCATCCAGGAGAACGACCTGTCCGTGACCGCGGTGCTCTCCGGCAACCGCAACTTCGAGGGCCGCATCAACCCGGACGTGAAGATGAACTACCTGGCCTCCCCGCCGCTGGTGGTCGCCTACGCCCTGGCCGGCACCATGGACTTCGACTTCGAGAACGAGGCCCTGGGCCAGGACACGGAGGGCAACGACGTCTTCCTCAAGGACATCTGGCCGGACCCGACCGAGGTCCAGCAGATCATCGACGCGTCGATCGACACCGAGATGTTCACCTCGCAGTACGCCACGATCTTCGACGGCGACGAGCGCTGGCAGTCCCTGGAGACCCCCTCGGGCTCCACCTTCGAGTGGGACGAGAAGTCCACCTACGTGCGCAAGCCCCCGTACTTCGAGGGCATGACCATGCAGCCGGACCCGGTGTCGGACATCTCCGGCGCCCGCGTCCTGCTCAAGCTGGGTGACTCCGTGACCACGGACCACATCTCCCCGGCCGGCTCCTTCAAGTCGGACACCCCGGCGGGCCGCTACCTGCTGGAGAACGGCGTGCAGCGCAAGGACTTCAACTCCTACGGATCCCGTCGTGGCAACCACGAGGTCATGATCCGCGGCACGTTCGCGAACATCCGCATCAAGAACCAGCTGCTCGACGGCGTGGAGGGCGGCTTCACGCGCGACTTCACCCAGGAGGGCGCCCCGCAGGCCTACGTGTACGACGCGGCGCAGAACTACGCCGAGCAGGGCACCCCGCTGGTGGTCCTGGGCGGCAAGGAGTACGGCTCCGGCTCCTCCCGTGACTGGGCGGCCAAGGGCACCGCGCTCCTGGGCGTCAAGGCCGTGATCACGGAGTCCTTCGAGCGCATCCACCGCTCGAACCTCATCGGCATGGGCGTGCTGCCGCTGCAGTTCCCGGAGGGTGAGAACGCCGACTCGCTGGGCCTGACCGGCACCGAGACCTTCGACATCTCCGGCATCACCGCCCTCAACGAGGGCACCACGCCGAAGACCGTGAAGGTCACGGCCACCGGTGAGGACGGCAGGGTCACCGAGTTCGACGCGGTCGTCCGCATCGACACCCCCGGTGAGGCCGAGTACTACCGCAACGGCGGCATCCTGCAGTACGTGCTCCGTCAGATCGCCGCGAAGGCCTGATCCACGGGACACCGCCCGCGCGCGGGCACCACGACGACGGCGGCCCGCCGCCCTCCGCACGGAGGGCGGCGGGCCGCCGTCGTCGTGGCCGCTGGGGCCGACCCCGGTGCACGACCGCTCTTCATCCCCCAGTTCAGAGTCCGGCTCACCCTCGGGCCAGACGGGCCTAGGGCGTGTCTGACAATGAATCCAGGGTCGGCTGGCGCCCTCGAAGACACGTCCCGGTTCCAGATGCTCTCCCACGCCCCCACAGGCCGGCAGGGCCGGCCGTTCGCCGATGCCGTCACGATGGTCGACGCCATCATCCACCGGGACAGGTGCTTCGATCCCGTGGCGGGACCTGCCCGAGGTCTCCGGGCCCTGGCTGAGTAGTGTGGACCTGGCACGGCCGCATGGCCGAAGAGGGCACCTGGGACACGGTGCTGGCAACACGGACCACCTGCAGCGGATGCCGAAATCCTGATCGATTGGTCGGTCTCGGTCGACTCCACGATCGCCCGCGCCCATCAGCACGCGAGGAACACCACCCGGCTCAGAGGGGCTGGATCGAACGACAAGGAATCCGCGTGAAGAGCCCGCCGATCACGGCCTCGGGCGCTCACGGAGCGGGCTGAGCACGAAGACCCATCAGCTGGTCGACGGTGCTGGGCGAGAGGGCGTACTCATCGCGGGCGATCGGCACCCATCTGCGCGCCGGTGGCATCAAGGCCGTTCTCCCCAACCGGCTGACCAGCAGGGCCACCGCAGACGCCGCGGCTCGGCCGGCGGCCGACCCGTGGGCCTGGACTCGGAGGCTTACACGGGCCGGAACGTGATCGAGCGCCAGGACGCGCACCTGAAGCAATGGCCGGGCCTGGCGAGCAGGTACGACGAGTACGCGATCGTGTACTGGGCTGCCGTGGTCCTGAATGCTGTGCTCGCGTGGTCGACGGCATTGTCGGACACGCCCGAGTGGCGTGTTCGAACTGATCGACGATCCAGGTCAAGTGCTCGAGAAGCTCGGCGAGGCTCAGCACCGGCAGGTATGAGCGTGAGGACCTGGACAGAGAGGATCCCCCGAAATGCACATCGTGAAACAGAGTGAGCGATGTAGTGCTCTTCAGTTGGCACTGGTTGATATTGGTCGACGAGGCTTCAGCCCGGTCTGGTGATGCCCTGCGATGACTCTGAAGCCGGCTCTCGGGCGAATCCTCACATCGGGACGCCGAGACCCTGTGGGAGTCCAAGGATGGGACGTCTCGACGCCTGATCTGTCGGCGCTGCAGAGGAGCATGAGACCTGGGCCTTAAACCAGCTGAAGACCGGTCAAGCAGGTGGGGTCGTCGGGGCGGGTCGAGATGGCCTTTTTCGCGGTGCGGCCTTCAGCTGAGACAGTGAGAGTAGCGTCAATTCCACGCGGCAGCCAGACCCCGACGAATCCGTTGTCGTACGTCGTCAGCGTTTCATCGAGGAGGGTCTCCCCGGACGTCGCCTCGACCACGGTGACGTGGACGTCAGTATTGGCGAGTTCGCCGGTGCAGGTCGTGAGGCTGTGGAAGTAGCATTCGTGAGTCTGGCTGCGATACGGGGCGATAGAGACGTAGAATTCGTCTTCTGGCATCGGCAGGGTGGTCTGATTGTTCTGGTCGTCGGTCAGTACAAGCTGGTCCGGTTCAATCGACGCGATGAATTCAGACGAGCGATCTGTCACCTTCGTTGAGTCGAGGCGCTTGATGATCTCGCGAGCATTCAATCCGTCTAGATTGTGCTCGACCACCAGTGAGTGATCGGATCCTGCATCAGCGGACGGTCCCGCATCAGCACAGCCGCTGAGCAGGAGGACGGCGCTGGTCGCCAGACCGGTCAAGGCCGCGCAGATCCTCAGGCGGCTCCTGGAGGACTGGATCGGAGCAACAATGGCAAGTGGCATGCCCAACTCTTTTCTCAGGTGAACGTGTTCATGTCGTCAGGTTAGACAGAAGGCATCCCGAGTTCGCCGGTGCCAAGGGCGCGACGACGTGCAAAGCACGCCTGCCCGGAGACATCAAGAGCCTTGTCCTGATCTGGGGCCCACCGGTCCGAGGCACCCTGTGTTGACGAAATCGGATGGTGTCAGGAGCGCACGAGGCGATTGATGGCGTCGGTGGCCTCCTGGATCTTGGCGATGGCCGCGTCTTCATCGCCTTTCTTGGCGGCGTCGAGCACGCAGTGCTTGAGGTGGTCATCGAGCAGACCGGTCGCCACTCCCTGCAGGGCGCGGGTGAGGGCCGAGACCTGGGTGAGGATGTCGATGCAGTACTTTTCGTCGTCGATCATCTTCGTGATGCCGCGGGCTTGGCCTTCGATGCGCTTCATGCGGTTGCGGTAACGGTCCTTGTCACTGATGTAGCCGTGCCGATGGGCTCCGGTGTCGGCACCGGTCTCATCGGCTGCAGTTTCAGTGGTCACGAGTGCGTCCTTCACTTCTGGTGCTCCAGGACGGAGCGGGTGCTGGCATCTGGGGCGAGGTCGATGCGACGCAGCAGCTGGGCGTTGAGCGCGACGACGACGGTGGAGATCGACATCAGGATCGCGCCTACTGACATCGGCATGACGAAGCCGACGGGTGCGAGCACGCCAGCCGCGAGCGGCACAGAGAGCAAGTTGTACCCTGCGGCCCACCACAGGTTTTGCCTCATTTTACGGTATGCGGCACGGGAGAGCTGGATGACCGAGAGGACGCTACGCGGGTCGGAGCTGGCGAGGATGACACCTGCAGAGGCGATGGCGACGTCGGTGCCGGCCCCGATGGCGATGCCGACGTCGGCCTGGGCCAGGGCAGGGGCGTCGTTGACGCCGTCGCCGACCATGGCGACCTTCTTGCCCTCCTTCTGCAGCTGGTCGACCTTGGCGGATTTGTCCTCGGGGCGGACGCCGGCGAAGACCCGGTCGATGCCGAGCTCTCTTCCCACCTCGTTCGCCACGGCTTCCGCGTCGCCGGTGATCATGACGACCTCGACGCCGAGCTGATGGAGCGCATCGACGGCGTCGCGGGACTCTGGGCGAACCTCGTCGGCGAGCTTGAGACCGCCGATGACCTTGCCGTCGCGGAGGACGTGCAGGATGATCGCACCCTCTGCCCGCCATTCGTCGGCGACACCGATCTCGTCCTGGCCGGTCTCCTCGAGCAGACGGGGTCCGCCGACGCGGATCTCATGGTCGGCCACCGTCGCGGTGACGCCGACCGCCGGGGAGGAGGTGAACCCGCTGGCCGGTTCGACGGCGAGGCCCTTCTCCTTGGCGGCGGTGACGATGGACCGGGCGAGGGGGTGCTCACTGTCGGCCTCGGCGGAGGCGGCCAGGGCGAGGAGCTGTTCGGCATTCAGGCCGCCGGTCGGCTCCACGCCGGTGACGGTGGGCTCGCCCTTGGTCAGGGTGCCGGTCTTGTCGAAGAGCACCGCGTCGACCTGGCGCATGGACTCCAGGGCGAGGCGGTCCTTGATCAGGACGCCGCCGCGGGCGGCGCGCTCGGTGGCGATGGACACGACCAGAGGGATCGCCAGACCCAGCGCATGGGGGCAGGCGATGACGAGGACAGTGATGGTGCGAACGACCGCGTCGTCGGGGAGCCCGAAGAGCGTCCAGACGACGGCGGTGATCAGCGCAGCTCCGAGGGGGAACCAGAACAGCAGGGCCGCAGCCCGGTCGGCGATGCGCTGGGCACGGGAGGATGAGCCCTGCGCCTCGGCGACGAGCCTGTTGATGCCCGCCAGAGCCGTGTCGTCGCCGGTGGCGGTGATCTCTACGCGCAGGCCGGAGTCGGTGGCCACGGTGCCGGCGGTGACGTTCTCGCCCTCGCCGCGGGCGACGGGGTGTGATTCGCCGGTGATCATGGACTCGTCCATGTCGGCGCGGCCGTCGACGATGGTGCCGTCGGCGGGGACGCTGCCGCCAGGCCGGACGATGACGACGTCGCCGACGCGCAGCTCTGCCGGGTCGACCTTGACGACGTCGTCTCCCTCTATACGCTCAGCCTCGTCAGGGAGCAGCGCGGCGAGGGAGTCCAACGCCGAGGTGGTCTGGGCCAGTGAGCGCATCTCGATCCAGTGGCCCAGCAGCATGATGACGATCAGCAGCGCCAACTCCCACCAGAACTCGAGCTCGGGGTGGACGAGACCGACAGTGGCGGCCCAGGAGGCGAGGAACGCTACGGTGATGCCGAGCGCGATGAGCAGCATCATCCCCGGCTGGCGGCTTTTCAGCTCGCTGACAGCACCGGTGAGGAACGGGGTGCCGCCCCAGGCGTACATGACGGAGCCGAGGACTGCGGCGACCCAGCCCGCCCAGCTGGGGACCGAGTAGCCCAGGAGCATGGCGAACATGGGGGAGAACGCGACCACCGGGATGGCGATGATCAGGTTGATCCAGAACAGCCGCCGGAACTGGCCGACGTGGTCGCCGTGGCCCGCGTGACCACCGCCGTGATGACCGTGCCCGGCGTGGTCACCGTGTTCCATGGTGTGGTCTTCGTTCTCGGCGCGCGAGTCGTCACGGTGGCCGGACTCGGTGGTCGCGACGCCGGCGTGGTCATGGTGATGCGTGGTCGGGTCCGTCATGCTCTTCGCTTCCCCTCGTCATTCCCCGATCTTTCCTTCGATCGGGTCGTATTTCGCCGCGGACCTTCAGCGCGCCCGCGGCGATCGGCTCAGGAGGCCGGCTTGAGCTCGCTCTCGACGACCCACTTGTGGTTGGTCATCGTCATGCCGTCGGACTCGTAATCGACCATGTAGACGGTCTCCTCGGTGGAGGAGGCGATGGTCGCCTTCGCGCCCTTCATGCCTTCCATGTGTTCGGCCTCGAGAGTGACCTCGGTGCCGTCGGCCAGACGTTCATCTCCGGCGTCCTTGATCTCCTGCTGGACGACCCACTTGTGATCCTTGACCGGCTCCCCGCCTGCGGACGGCGTGAAGTCCACCGCATAGGTGTACGTGTCGTACGCGCCGGCGATCGTCGCGTTCGCACCGTCCATGCCCTCCATGTGGTCGGCGGTGAGCGTGACCTCGGTGCCGACCGGGTATGTGGGCGACGCAGCCGTCTCGATGCCCTCGGGGGCGGGGCCGCCGTCCATCGGATGCTCCATCCCGCCGCTGTCAGAGCTGCTGCCGTGGCCCTCGTGCTGGCTGGTCGTCGAGGGGGTCCCTTGGTCCTGGCCGCCGCCGGTGCTGCAGCCGGTGAACACGAGCGCTCCTCCGAGCACTCCTGCGGCGACGGTGGTCATGAGGTGCTTGCGCATGAAGTCTCCTGTTCGTTCTGGTCCAGTCAACGCTATACCCCTCCCGGGTATCAAGTCGATGTCGATCGGCGGGCGTGGAATCGCCCGGCCAAGATCCAATCGACCCGGGGTGGCAGCGCTGAGGCTGCGATGGAGAACATCGGCTCGGCGGCTCTGGTCGCAGATGGAATCGAGGCCCGAACGGACGGGCTCACCTCGCTCGCCGTCGTGACGGGATCAGCTGCGTCGTCTCGTGAACATCACCGTGGTGAGAAGACGATCCCAGTACCGCCGATCACCCAAGAGAAATTGGTCTTGTCCGGTTGCATCGTCGGGCGTCCCATCGAGACAGGGATCCTGAGAGCCGACGGAAGCTGTGCGACTATCGCCAGGCAGAGCGAAGCATGTCTCAGTACGTGCTCCGTCAGATCGCCGCGAAGGCCTGATCCACGGGGCCCGCCCGCGCGGGCCGCCGCCCGCGTCCCGCCCGGGTGCGGAGCCGCGGAGTAGGCTGGTCGCACCATGGAACATCTGCCCCCCACGAGCCCCGGCGCCCCGCTGCTGCCGCAGATCGCCCGCCCGGCGGACCTGTCGGCCCTCACGGAGGACCAGTTGACCGCGCTGGCGGCGGAGATCCGCGCCTACCTGATCGCCCACGTCTCCAAGACGGGCGGCCACCTCGGACCGAACCTGGGCGTCGTCGAGCTGACGCTGGCCGTGCACCGCGTGTTCGAGTCGCCCAAGGACGCGGTCATCTTCGACACGGGCCACCAGTCGTACGTGCACAAGCTGCTCACCGGACGCCAGGACTTCACGACGCTCCGCCAGGAGGGGGGTCTGTCCGGCTACGGCGACCGCACCGAGTCCGAGCACGACGTGGTGGAGTCCTCGCACGCCTCCAGCTCGCTCTCCTGGGCGGACGGCATCGCGCGGGCCTGGGCGCAGACCGGGCAGGGGGACCGCACCGTGGTGGCCGTGATCGGCGACGGTGCGCTCACGGGGGGCATGGCCTGGGAGGCCGTCAACAACATCGCCGCCGGCCGGGACCGGCGCGTGGTGATCGTCGTCAACGACAACGGCCGCTCGTACGCGCCCACCGTGGGCGGCGTCGCCGAGCACCTGGGCGGACTGCGCCGCGGGGTGCTGGACAAGGTGCGCACCCACCACCGCTACGAGCAGACCCTCGACTACCTCAAGCGCCGCCTCCAGGAGGCTGGCCTCGCGGGGGAGCTGGTGTACCGGCCGCTGCACGCGGCGAAGAAGGGCCTCAAGGACCTCTGGGCGCCGCAGGGCCTGTTCGAGGACCTGGGCATGAAGTACATCGGCCCGGTGGACGGTCACGACCTCATCGCCATGGAGGAGGCCCTCGAGGACGCGCGGGCGTACGGCGGGCCCGTGATCGTCCACGCGATGACCGAGAAGGGGCACGGCTATCCGCCGGCGGTCGCGCACGAGGCGGACCAGTTCCACGCGATCGGCGTGATCGACCCCTCCACGGGCGAGCCCATCACCTCGTCGACGGCCCAGTCCTGGACCTCCGTGTTCGGCGAAGAGATGGTCGCGATCGCGGACGAGCGGCCGGACGTCGTGGCCATCACCGCCGCCATGCAGAACCCCGTGGGCCTGGCCCCGATGGCGCTGGCCCACCCGGACCGGGTGTTCGACGTCGGCATCGCCGAGCAGCACGCGGTCACGTCGGCCGCCGGCATGGCCTTCGGCGGCCTGCACCCCGTGGTGGCCGTCTACGCGACCTTCCTCAACCGCGCCTACGACCAGGTGCTCATGGACGTGGGCCTGCACCGTGCGGGCGTGACGTTCGTGCTGGACCGCGCGGGCGTCACCGGGCCGGACGGCCCGAGCCACCACGGCATGTGGGACCTGGCCCTGCTGCAGTCGGTCCCGGGGCTGCGGATCTCCGCGCCCCGCGACGCGGACACGCTCCGGGAGGAGCTGCGCGAGGCCGTCGCCGTCGAGGACGCGCCCACCGTGGTGCGGTTCGCGAAGGGCTCGGTCGGCGAGCCGGTGCGCGCCCTGGAGCGGCTGTCGGACGGCACGGACGTGCTCGCCCGGCGCGGCGAGGCCGGCGGACGCGACGGCGCCGAGCGGGACGTGCTGATCGTGGCGGTGGGCGCGATGGCCGAGCTCGGCCTCGACGTCGCCGAACGGCTC
The DNA here is from genome assembly GCF_024519775.1 of Micrococcus sp. Mcc28. Lineage (NCBI taxonomy): Bacteria > Bacillati > Actinomycetota > Actinomycetes > Micrococcales > Micrococcaceae > Micrococcus > Micrococcus sp. Mcc28. The sequence goes on from NZ_JALJRH010000004.1 coordinate 110,059, forward strand.
GAGCGGCACGGCATCAGCGCCACGGTGATCGACCCGCGGTGGGTCCTGCCCGTGGCCCGGTCCGTGATCGACACGGCCGCCCGCCACCGGATCGTCGTGTGCCTCGAGGACGGGGTGCGGGCCGGCGGCGTCGGCTCGCGGATCCGGCAGGAGATGCGCGCGGCCGGCGTGGACACCGCCCTGAACGAGGTCGGCCTGCCGGTCGAGTTCCTCGCCCACGGCAGCCGCGAGCAGGTGCTGGCCCGCGTGGGCCTCACCGCGCAGCGCATCACCCAGGACACCGTCGCCCAGGTCCTCGGCGCCAAGGTCCCGTACGCCCGGCCCGTCCCCGAGGACGCGGCCGCCCCCCACCACCAGGAGCAGGCATGAGCATCGTCCGGCTGTACCGTGATCGCGTCGGCGACGACGGCGCCCGGCTCTTCGAGTACCGCGAGGCATGGGCCGACGCGGAGGCCGGGGAGTTCGTGGTCCACCACGGCCGGGTCGGCCAGCCCGGCACCGTCGGGGAGCAGCCCCTGGCCGACCAGGCCGAGGGTGATCAGCTGCTGGCCGCGTTCGTGGCGCAGGGCGCGGAGGAGGGCTTCGCCGAGGCGGACCCCGCGACCTTCGCCGTGCTGCCGGTGGCCTACCGGCTCCGCGGCCGGGAGGCCACGGTGATCGAGCGGCGCACCGTGGAACGGCTGCGCGTCGAGGTGACCCACCAGCTGGCCTGGCGCGGTCTTGGCGAGGTCGAGGACGTCGTCGAGGAGGCCGGTGCCCTCGTGCTGCGCGTCCGGACCCCCCACGCCCGCAAGGCCGCCGCCGAGATCCCGGCGGCCGCCAAGCGCGCCGACGGCGTGCAGCCGAACAAGGTGGACGTCCGCACCGCAGAGCAGGAGGGCTGACCCGTGCGCCACACCCGTCTCGGCCGCTCCGGGCTGACCGTCTCCGTCGTCGGCCTGGGCTGCAACAACCTCGGCCGCCCCGGCACCGCCACGCTGGAGCAGGCCGGCACCGACGCCGTCGTCCACGCCGCGCTCGACGCCGGCATCACCTTCTTCGACGTCGCCGACGTCTACGGCGCCGAGCCCGGCCTGTCCGAGGAGCGGCTCGGCCGCGCCCTGGGCGCCCGCCGCGACGAGGTGGTGATCGGCACCAAGTTCGGCATGGACATGGGCGGTGTCGCCGGCGACGACGGCGGCGCGCGGGGCTCCCGCCGGTACATCGTGCGCGCCGTCGAGGACTCCCTGCGCCGCCTCGGCACCGACTGGATCGACCTCTACCAGTTCCACACCCCGGACCCGGCCACGCCCATCGAGGAGACCCTCCGCGCGCTCGACGACCTCGTGCGCGCCGGCAAGGTCCGCTACGTGGGCCACTCGAACCGGGCCGGGTGGCAGATCGCCCAGGCCGAGTACGTGGCCCGCGAGCTGGGCGTGGAGCGCTTCGTGTCCGCGCAGAACCACTACAACCTGCTGGACCGCCGGGCCGAGCTCGAGGTGGTCCCGGCGGCGGCCGAGTTCGGGCTCGGCGTCCTGCCGTACTTCCCGCTGGCCAACGGGCTGCTCACGGGCAAGTACTCGCAGGGCGACGCCCCCGAGGGCTCGCGCCTGTCCCACGTGCGCCAGCACATGGTGGCCGACGCCGACCTGGAGCAGCTGGCCGCGTTCGGCCGGTTCGCCCGGGAGCGGGGGATCACCGAGGTCCAGGCCGCGATCGGGTGGCTGGCGGCGCAGGGACCGGTGTCCTCCGTGATCGCCGGCGCCACCCGTGCCGAGCAGGTCGTGGAGAACGCGGCGGCGGCCGACTGGCTCGCCACCGCGGAGGACCTGGCCGAGCTGGACGCCCTGTTCCCGGGCCCGGAGAAGGTCGCGCTCTTCTGATGGCCGGCGCGCTGACCGGCGCGGCCGCCGCGACCCCGCTCGTGCCGACGCCGGGGGAGGCCGCCCTGGGCTGGACCGTGTCCGTCGTGGCCGGTGCGCTGTGGGTGGCCGGCTTCGTCTCGCTGGGCCGCAGCCCCCTGGACGCCCGGGCGCGCCTGCCGTGGGTCGGCCTCATGCTGCTGCTGCCGGTGCTGGGGGCGCTCATCTGGTTCTGGTGGCGGCACCGCTACTACCCGGCGCGGCGGCGCGAGCAGCCGGCGTGGGACCCCAACGACCGCTCCGCCGTCGTGGTGCCCCCGCGCCGGCGCTACGGCGCGCCGGAGGAATGAGCCGGGCTCAGAGCTTGACGACGATGCGGTCGTCGACGACGGCCGCGTCGTAGTCCATGAGGGCCTTGCGGGCCGGGCCGCCGAACGGCTTCCCCGAGGTGACGTCGAAGTGCGAGCCGTGGCAGGGGCAGGCGTAGGCCGGGCCCTCCTGCCGGTCCACGACCTGGAGCAGGCAGCCCTGATGCGTGCACACGTTGGTGAAGGCGGTCACCGTGGTCTCGTCCACGCGATGCATCATCAGCGTCCTACCCTGCACCTGCACCTCCCGGGAGGCGCCCACGGGCAGCTCGGCGGCGGGCAGCGCGTCGACGGCGTCGGAGCCGGTGTAGTGGTCCTGCGCGGTGTCCTTCTCACGCAGCCGGTCCGTGCAGCCGGCCAGCGCGAGTGTGCCGGCACCCGCGGCGGCGACGGCGGCGCCGCGGCCCAGGACGGTGCGGCGGGAGGTGTCCGGGCGGGCGTGGTCGTCGCAGCAGCCGGACCGGGAGGAGTTCGGGGTGAGGGGGGAGTCCTGCGTGGTCATCGACCCATTATCGCCCGTGGCGAGGGCGGATGCGACCGGGCCCGACGGGTGCGAGGATCGGGGGGACGGACCCCCGAGCCCCAGGAGCACCGCCGTGACCCACCCCGCCCCGCGCCCCACCGGCGCCGCCCGTTTCGACCTCACTCCCTTCGAGCGGTGGGAGGCCGTGACCCTCGACGACGTGCACGTCGGCTTCCTGCACCGGGTGCTGGAGGACGGCGTGCTGACCACCCGCATGGGCTTCGCCCCCACGCCCGCCCAGCGCGCCGCCCGCGGTGGACTGCCCGAGCGCTACCTCGCCCAGACGCAGGTCGGCTTCACGCCCGACGGGGACGGCTGGGCATGGACGACCCACGAGGACTCCGCCGGAGCCCAGCGGGTGCGCATCGACCGTGAGCGGGCCGGCATCGACGCCGCGGTGCTGCCCTCGTACGCGGAGTACCTCCTCCTCGCGCGGGTGGCCGCCGAAGGCCCGCTCGCCGTGGACCGGCTCGAGGAGGCCTCGCCCCTGCAGGGCGGGCTGCGCGTGCCCCGCGCCGAGCTGCGCCCGGCGGACGCGGGCGGGTCGGACGTGCGGGTGGCCGTCGTCGCGGACGGCGTGGAGCTGGGGGCGCACCTCGTGCGCGAGGGCGCCGTGGTCGCCTCCGACTGGGGCGGGGGCACCGCCTCGACCCCCGTGGCCGACCAGGCCGCGGCGACCGCCGGGCTCGACGCGCACGTGGTGACGTTCGCCGGGCTGCCGATCGCCTGAGCCGTGGGCCGGGCCGTCGCGGACGGCCCGGCCGGGGCCGGTCAGGCCTGCGCGGCCGGGTGGAAGCGCCGCCCGTTCACCCGCTCGGCGGCCCCGCAGTCGTCCAGGTACGGCGTGATGCCGCCCAGGTGCAGGGGCCAGTTGGCGCCGAGGATCATGCACAGGTCCACGTCCTCGGGGGCCGCGACGACGCGCTCGTCCAGGAGCAGGCCGATCTCCTCGGCCAGCGCGTCCTCGACCCGGCGCAGCAGCTCCTCGGAGGTCTGCGGGGTCGAGCCCTGCTCCAGCAGGGCCGCGGTCGCCTCCGGGATCTGCTCGCCGGTCGCGCCGGCGGCCTCCTCGTCGCGCCGGTCGGGGCGGACGTCCTTGGCCCAGATCGCGGTCTTGCCGGCGTCGATCAGGCGCTGCAGGTTCGCCGAGACCGGGAAGCGCTCCGCGCCGAAGGACGCGGAGAGGGACTCGGACACGTGCTGGGCCACGGGGATGCCGACCATGGCCAGGAGGGTGAACGGCGTCATCGGCAGGGCCAGCGGGTCCAGCGCGTGGTCGGCCTCGTGCGCGTCGGTGCCCTCGTCGAAGGAGTTCTGCACCTCGCCCATCATGCGCAGCAGGACGCGGTTGACCACGAACGCGGTGGCGTCGTGGACGAGCACGCCGGTCTTGCGGAGCCGGCGGGTCAGTTCGAACGCGGTGGCCACGACCTCGTCCGTCGTCGCCTCGGTCCGCACGATCTCCACGAGCGGCATGACCGCCACCGGGTTGAAGAAGTGGAAGCCCACGAGGCGCTCGGGATGCTCGAGGACCTCGGCCATGGCGGCCACGGACAGGCTCGAGGTGTTGGTCATCAGGATGGCGTCCTCACGCACGATGCCCTCGAGCTCGCGGAAGACGGTGCGCTTGACCTCGAGCTCCTCGAAGACGGCCTCGATGACGATGTCGGCGTCCGCGTACACCGCCTTGTCCGTGTCCGCGGTGATCAACCCGGCCAGGGCCTCGCCGTCCTCGGCGGAGAGCCGTCCACGGGAGACCATCTTCTCGACCTGCGCGCGCACGCCCGCCAGGCCGCGCTCGACACGCTCGGCGTCGATGTCCGTCATCACGACGGGCACCCGCAGGTGCCGGGCGAAGACGAGGGCGAGCTGGCCGGCCATCAGGCCCGCACCGACGATGCCGACCTTGCGGACCTCGCGGGCGAGCTCGCGGCCCGGGTCGCCGGCGGGGCGCTTGGCGCGGCCCTGGACGAGGCCGAGGAACGCGTACACGGTGCGCCGGAACTCGGGGGAGTGCAGCAGCGTCCCGAGGGCGTCCGCCTCGGCCTGGGCGGACTCGGCGCGGGTGCGCGTGCGGGCGCCGGTGAACAGGTCCTCCAGGTGACGGCGCGCCGGCAGGTGGCGTCCGGGGCGAGCGGCCTGCAGCCGCTCCAGCGCCGCCAGGGCGCGGTCCCAGGCGGCGTCGGACACGTCGCGGTCGCGGTGGGCGGCCAGTTCGGCCGCCACGGACTCGTCCCCGGCGACCAGGGCGGCGGCGAGCTCGAGGCCCGCGTCGAGGAGGTCCCCCTCCACGATCCGGTCCATCAGGCCGAGCCCGTGCGCCGCGCGGGCGTCGAGCATGCGGTTGTCGTCGAGGGGGTTCTTCAGCACGACGTCGACGGCGGCCTCCGGGCCGATCAGATGGGGCACGCGCCACACGCCGGACCAGCCGGGGATCAGGCCGAGCCGGACCTCGGGCAGGCCGAAGCCCTTCGCATCGGCGGCCACCACGCGGTGTCCGGCGGCCAGGGCCAGCTCGAGGCCGCCGCCGAGGGCGAGGCCGTTCACGAGCGCGACCGTGGGGATCTCGAGGGCCGCGAGCCGGTCGTAGACGGCGTGGCCGAGCAGGGCCAGGTCGCGGCCGACGTCGTCGGTGAGGCCCGCGATCAGGGACAGGTCCGCCCCGGCCGCGAAGGTCCCCTCCACACCGGTCACGGCCAGGGCCTGGATCGCGCCCGCGGCGGCCCGGGCGGCCTGCTCGTCGAGCACCCGGCCGAGGCCGAGGAGCGTGGCCGGGCCCAGGGTGGCGGGCCGGCGGGGTCCCTGCCCGTTGTCCAGCGTGAGCAGCGCGAGCGTGCCCGCGCCATCGGGCAGGGCGTGGTCGGTCACGGTGACGGTGGTGACGACCTCATCCGGGGCCAGGGCGGGCAGGTGGTCGAAGGAAGCAAGAGAAACGGATGTCATGCGGGTCACACTACCGGCGAGTAGCCTCGGCGTCGACGCGACGCGACGGACCGATCCGGCCGGCCGCGTCGGGGGCTCAGGCGCCGGCGGGATCGGGGTCGAGGAGCGCGACCGTGACGATCGCGCCGACGTTCTCCACCTGCCACGGGCGCGCGCCCCGCTCCGTCAGGAACGCGTCGACGGTCTCGGGGGTGATCGGGGCGGGCGGGGTCCAGCAGATCCGCCGAAGGGTGTCCGGGGTGAGGAGGTTCTCGGTGGGCATCCCCAGCTGCTCGGCCCGTCGGGCGACGCGGGCCTTGGCCGTGCGCAGGCGGCGGTCCGCCACCGGGTCCCGGTCCTTCCAGGCCCGGGGTGGGGGCGGGCCGTCCCCGGTGCGGATCTGCGCCGCGGGGGCGTCGTCCCGCTCGGCGTCCTCGACGCCGGCCCGGATCGCGGCGATCCAGCGCGGGGCCTCGCGGCTCGCGGCGCGGCCGTGGAAGCCGGAGGTCTGGCGCAGGGCGGGGACGGTGCGCGGCTGGGCGGCCGCGGCGGCGACGATCGACCGGTCCGGGATGAGCCGGCCGGGGGCGACGTCGCGGTGGCGGGCGAGGTCCTCGCGGGCCTCCCACAGGCGCTTGAGGACCGCGCGCTGCACGGGGCGGCGCAGCGTCTGGGAGCCCGAGGTGCCGCGCCAGGGGTCCTTCTTCGGCGTGGGCGGCGGGGCCGTGCGCACGTGCTCGAACTCCTGCTCGGCCCACGCGAGCTTGCCGTCGGCCTCGAGGCGCGCGATCAGGGCCTCGCGCAGCGGGACGAGCAGCTCGACGTCGAGCGCCGCGTAGGTGAGCATCGCCTCGGGCAGCGGACGCACCGACCAGTCGGCGGCCGAATGCTCCTTGGCGAGGGTGACCCCCAGCAGCTCCTCCAGGACCGCGGCCAGGCCGACGCGCGGCAGGCCGGACACCCGGGCCGCGAGCTCGGTGTCGAACAGCCGATCGGGGCGCAGCCCCTGCTCGGCCAGGCAGGGCAGGTCCTGGCTGGCCGCGTGCAGGATCCACTCGACGCCCGCGAGGGCCTCCTGCAGCGGGGCCAGCCCGTCGAGGGCTTCGGGATCGACGAGCCAGATGCCGGCGCCCTCGCGCTTGAGCTGGACGAGCATAGCCCGCTGGCCGTACCGGATCCCGGAGGCGCGCTCCGCGTCGACGGCGACGGGCCCGGTCCCCGCGGCGAGCGCCGCGGCGCAGGCCTCCAGGCCCGCGCGGGTGTCGGTGAGCCGGGGGACTCCACCGGCCGGTGTGGCGATCAGCCGCGGGGGCGCGTCCGGGGCGGCCGTCTCGGGGGCGTCGGTCATGCTGCTCCTGTTCGGGGAGGTCGGGGCGGGGACGGGCCGGGGCCCGGTGTGTCGGAGGCGCGGGCGCGCGGTCAGGGGCCGGCCGTGTGGACGTCCGCGGCGTGCTCGGGCGGCAGACCGGCGAACGCGCAGATCATGTCCGACCACGCCTCGAGATGCGAGCCGAGGTCCCGCGGGGCCGGGGTCCACGAGGCGCGCAGCTCGATGTCGGTGGTGTCCGGGGCCGCACTGAGCGTCCCGAAGCCCTCCGCGATGCTGCGCGTCGCGGTGCCGCCGGCGTGGGAGTGCTCGGCGTGGCGGCGCTCGAGCGCCTCCACGAGCCACGTCCACGCGACGGCGCCGGCCAGCTGGTCCAGTGCGACGTCCGGTTCCAGGCTCGCACGGATCCATGTCACCGCCCGGAAGCCTCCCGGCCACCGGGCGTCCGGGGCCGGGTCGTGCAGGAGGACGAACCGCCCCGTGGCCAGCACGCCGCCGGTCGCGCCCGGCCCGTCGCACACGTCGGCGGCGAGGGCGACGGCGAAGGGCGCCTGCCCCTCGGGTGCCGGGATCTCCCGCAGCCGCACCTCGGTCCGTGGCCGCGCATCGCGCAGGTCCGCCAGGGCACGCCGGAACACCCCCGGCGGCACGGGCGCCTCGACCGCCCCGGGGGCGGCGGAGAGGCGACGGGGCCCGATCACGCTCATGCCCGTCAGCCTAGGCTGCGGGGCCCAGCGGGCCGCGGGGGCGCGCCGTGGACGCCACGGCGCTCCCGCACCGGATCAGCGCGCCCCGTCCGGGGCCGCCGCGTCGTCGGCGGGGGCCAGGCGCAGCGAGATCGAGTTGATGCAGTAGCGCAGGTCCGTGGGGGTGTCATAGCCCTCGCCCGCGAAGACGTGACCCATGTGGGAGCCGCACGCCGCGCACCGCACCTCGATCCGCTCCATGCCCAGGGTGGTGTCCTTCAGGTACTCCACCCGGTCCTCCGCGAGCGGTGCGAAGAACGAGGGCCAGCCGCAGTGCGCGTCGAACTTCTCGTCCGAGCGGAACAGCTCGGATCCGCACGCCCGGCACGCGTACACGCCCTTCACGTGCGAGTCCCAGTACTCGCCCGTGAAGGGCCGTTCCGTGCCGGCCCGGCGCAGCACCTGGAACTCCTCGGGCGTGAGCCGTCGGGCCCACTCCTCGTCCGTCAGGCGGGCGCCGCCCGGGGCGGCCAGGGTCTGCTCGGGAGCGGGGACGTCCCGCGCGGGGTCGGGGGTGGGGCCGTCATGGGGGGTGTGGGGAGTCTCGGTCATGCCCGGTGCAACGGTCCGGAGCGCCGTCGTGTTCCCGACCGGCGTCGCATTGGCGGGCGCGCCCGCCCGTGGAGGACAATGGCGCGCATGGCCGCACGACCCCGCCGTCCCCGTCCCCACCCCGCCGACCTGCCGCCCGCCCTGGCCGCCGCCGTCACCGTGGCAGCCCGGCGGGCCGGGGGTCGCGACTCCCGCGTCCGCCGAGCGGGCCGCCTGGTCCGCCGCGGAGTCACCGGATCGGTGCGCGGCGGCGTGGCCGTGGCCTCCCCGGTGGCCCGCTGGGCCCCGCCCGTGCTCAGCGTCGCCGCGGCCTCCGCCTTCGTGCTGGCCGGGGCGAGCTCGGCGCTCGCAGGCGTGTTCGCCCGCACCGTGGTGACCCCCGTGCGCCGCCACGCCGAGTCCACGCCGATCCTCGCCGTCGTCGACACGCCCGCCGGGCAGGACGTGATCCTGCAGGCCGACGAGTACACCACCGTGCCCGGCCAGTACTCCCTCACGTTCGACGACGGCGCCGGATGCGCCCGCATCGGGGAGATCACCTCCTTCGACCCCCGGGACGGCACGGTGCAGCGCGCGGTCGAGGAGGTCTTCTCCGGCGATCTGACGACGGCGACCCGGGGCCGGTTCACCGGCTTCGTCTACCCGACCCCCGCCGACGCCGGGCTCGACGCCGAGGACGTGCAGGTGCCGGTGCCCGGCGGCCACGCCCGCGCATGGCGCATCGAGCCGGACCCCAGCGAGGACGGCGAACCCCGTCCCGCGGAGGGGCTGTGGGCGGTGATGGTCCACGGCCGCGGCGCGCGCCGCAACGAGGGCATCCGCGCCGTGCCGACCGCCCGCCGCCTGGGCATGACGTCGCTGCTGATCTCCTACCGCAACGACGGCGACGCCCCGGACGCCGCCGACGCCCGCTACGGGCTCGGCACCACCGAATGGGAGGACGTCGAGGCGGCCATCCGCTACGCCCTCGACCACGGCGCCCGGGACGTCGTCCTCTTCGGCTGGTCCATGGGCGGGGCCGTGGTGCTGCAGACCGTGGACCGCTCCCCGCTGGCCCCGCACGTGCGCGGCGTGGTCCTGACGGGCCCCGTCATCGACTGGGTGGACGTGCTGCGCCACCAGGCCCGGCTCAACCGGATCCCCGAAGCCGTGGGCCTGCTCGGCCAGTGGCTGCTGGCCAACCGGGCCGGCCGGTTCATCACGGGCCTGGCCGCCCCCGTGGACCTCAAGGCCCTGGACTGGGTGACCCGCGCCGACCACGTGCGTGTGCCCACGCTGATCCTGCACTCCGAGGACGACGAGTACGTGCCCGTCGGCCCCTCGCAGGACCTGGCCGAGCGCAACCCGGACCTCGTGCGGTTCGTCCGCTTCCACCAGGCCCGCCACACCCGCGAGCAGAACGTGGACCCGCGCAAGTGGGACACCACCGTGCGCGGCTGGCTGCGCGCCGTGCTCAGCGCCCCCCGCCCCGGCGGCCGGGGGCGCTGACCGCGCTCAGGCCGCGGCGTCCGCCAGCCCCCGACGGCGCAGCAGCGGCTCGAGCTCGGCGTCCCGGCCACGGAACGCGCGGTAGGACTCCAGCAGGTCACGCGTATCGCCCCGCGAGAGCAGCTCGTCCGCGAACCGGCGGCCGTTCTCCCGCGTCATCCCGCCGTGCTCGCGGAACCACTCCACGGCGTCCGCGTCCAGCACCTCGGCCCACACGTAGGAGTAGTACCCGGCCGCGTAGCCGCCGCCGAAGATGTGCTTGAAGTAGCCGGTGCCGTAGCGCGGAGGCACCAGGTCCGGGTCGATGCCCGCCTCGGTCAGCACCCGGCGCTCGAACGCGGCCGGGTCGGCCGTGGCGGCGTCCACCGTCTCCTCCGTCAGCGAGTGCCAGGCCCAGTCCACGAGCGCCGCGCCCAAATACTCGACCGTGCGGTGCCCCTCGCCCCACAGGTCCGCCGCCTCGAGCCGCTCCAGCGTCCCCGCCGGCAGCGGCTCGCCCGACTCCACGTGCCGCGCGTACGCGGCCAGCAGGGACGGCTCGCGCAGCCACACCTCGTTGACCTGCGACGGGAACTCGACGACGTCGCGCGGCACGTTCGTCCCGGTGAGCGAGGCGTACTCGCCCCGGGCCAGCAGCCCGTGCAGGGCGTGGCCGAACTCGTGGAACAGCGTCGTGGCCTCATCCAGCGTCAGCAGGGCCGGACGCCCCGCCGCCGGGGCCGGCACATTCATCGTGGTGAACACCACCGGGCGCTCGCCCAGGGCGTCCGCCATGTCCCGCACCGTGTGCATCCAGGCACCGCCCGACTTGGTCGGCCGCGCGAACAGGTCCGCGACGAACAGACCCACCCCGGCACCGTCCTCACCCGTCACCTCGAACACCCGGATCCCGGGGCGGTACAGGTGCCGCGCCAGCTCCGGGCGCTCGGCGAACGTGAGCCCGTACAGCGCCGTCGCCGCCGCGAACACGCCCTCGGTCAGCACCCGGTCCAGCTCGAAGTACGGGCGCAGGGCGTCCGCGTCCACCGCGAACTCCTCCCGCGCGTACGCCGCGGACAGCGCCGGCCAGTCCCATGGGGCCACCTCGGCGTCCGTCCGGCCCGCGTGCGCCGCCGCCGTCGCCGCGTCCGCCCGCGCGTTGGCCATCGCCCGCGGCGCCATCGCGGCCAGCAGCTCCTCCACGGCCGCCGTCGACGGCGCCGCCCGGTCCTTCAGCGCCTGCTCGGCCCAGCTCTGCGCCCCCAGCAGCCGCGCCTTGCGCAGCCGCAGCCGCACCATCGCCATCGCCGTCGTCAGCGTCTCGTGCTCCCCGGACCCGCCCCGGCCCGTCGACGCCTCGAACACCTCGCGCCGCATCCCCTCGTCCTGCAGGGACGCCAGCCACGGCTGCGACGTGAACAGGGACAGCGTCAGCAGCCACGGGCCCGCCGCCGCGTCCCCGTCCCCGTGCCCCGCCTCGGCGGCCGCCCCCGCCGCCGCGGCCAGGTCGTCCTCGCTCAGACCGGCCAGGCGCTCGCGGTCCGTGACGAGCACGGCGCGGGCGGCGGTGTCCGCGACGAGGCGGCGCGTGTAGGCGGCCGAGAGGGACGCCAGCTCCGTGTTGATCCCGCGCAGCTCCTCGCGCGCGGCCTCGTCCAGGTCCGCCCCCGCCAGGGAGAGGCGCAGGCGCAGCGTCTCCAGCAGGCGGGCGTCCTCGCCCGTGAGGCCGCCGTCGTCGATCGAAGCGGCGCGCGCCGCCAGCCGCGGGTCCAGCAGGATCGCGTCCTCGTGGGCCGCGAGCTCGGGGGAGAGCTCCTCGGCCAGGGCCTGCCGCGCATCCGTGCCGTCCGAGCCGACGAGCGTGAAGAACATCGCGGCGGAGCGGCGCAGCAGCTGGCCGGACAGCTCGAGCGCACGGACGGTGTTCTCGAAGGTCGGCGCCGTGGCCGCCCCGAGGATCTGGTCGACCTCGGCGCGCTGGGCCGCCATCCCCGCGCGCACGGCCTCGGCCAGCTGCGCGTCGGAGACGGCGGAGAAGTCGGGCAGCCCGTAGGGCAGGTCGGAGGGGGTCGCCAGCGGGTGGTCGGCGGGCAGGACGGAGGGCGCGGAGGTGTGGGTCATGGGCGCGAGTGTAGTCAGCCGTGATCCGCGCCACCCCACCGGGCGTCGCTAGACTGGGCGGTCGAGCCAGCAGACGAGATCCAGACCTGAGGAGGCGTGATGGCAGGACATTCCAAGTGGGCGACCACCAAGCACAAGAAGGCCGTCATCGACGCGCGGCGCGCCAAGGCGTTCGCGAAGTACATCAAGAACATCGAGGTCGCGGCACGTGCCGGCGGACCCGACGTCGCCGGCAACCCCGCCCTCGACCTGGCCGTGTCCAAGGCCAAGAAGGCCTCGGTGCCCAACGACAACATCGACCGCGCCGTCAAGCGCGGCGCCGGCCTCACCGGCGAGGTCATCGACTACGCCGAGATCATGTACGAGGTCCGCGGCCCCCAGGGCTCGGCGCTGCTGGTCGAGTGCCTGACCGACAACAAGAACCGCGCCGCCGCGGACGTGCGCGCGGCCGTCACCCGCAACGGCGGCACCATGGCCGACTCCGGCTCCGTCTCCTTCCTCTTCGAGCGCAAGGGCCTCGTGCGCCTGCCCGCCGAGGGCAACACCGAGGACGGCCTGCTCGAGGCCGTGCTCGAGGGCGGCGCCGACGCCGAGGAGGTCGTCGTCTCCGGCGACTCCTTCGAGATCCTCTCGGACCCCTCCGACCTGCAGTCCGTGGCCAAGGCCCTCGACGAGGCGGGCGTGGAGTACGAGTCCGACGAGCTCGAGTTCGTCCCCACCATGAAGGTGGACCTGGACGCGTCGGGCGCCCGCACCTTCCTCAAGCTGGCCGATGCCCTCGAGGACCTCGACGACGTCCAGAACGTCTTCTCGAACGTGGACATCGCCCCCGAGGTCCTCGCCGAGCTCGACGAGGACTGATCGCGCTGAGCGCGCGCCGGCCCGCCGACGTCGTCCGGATCCTCGGGGTGGACCCGGGGCTCACCCGCTGCGGGATCGCCGTGGTGGACGTGGACGCGCGACGGCGGGCCGCGCTCGTCCACGTCGAGGTCACGGGCACCCCGCCCACCGCCCCCCTGGACCAGCGCCTCCTGCGCATCGACGAGGCCGTCTCCGCGGTCCTCGCCGCGCACCGGCCCGATCGCGCCGCCGTCGAGCGCATGTTCGCGAACACGAACACGCCGACCGTGCTGGGCACGGCCCAGGCCGCGGGCGTGGCGATCGCCGCGGCCGCGCGCGCCGGCGTCCCCGTGGGCCTGCACACCCCCTCCGAGGTCAAGGCCGCCGTCACCGGACACGGCGATGCGGGCAAGGAGCAGGTCACCACGATGGTCACCCGGATCCTCCGCCTCGACGCCCCGCCGCGCCCGGCCGACGCGGCCGACGCCCTCGCCTTGGCCATCGCCCACGGCTGGCGCGGCACCGCCCTCGGCGCGGCCGCCGGCCAGACCGGCCTCGACACCGCGGACCTCGCCTCCCGGGCGGGGCGCTCGCAGTTCGCCGCCAAGGCGCCCGCGCGCGCCCGCCCGCGGGGCCAGCTCACCGCCGCGCAGCGGGCCTGGCTCGACGCCGAGCGCTCGGCGGGCGGCGGGCGACGCCGGTAGGCCGCTGCCGGGCCGGCGTTCGATGATATGTTCGAATCCGCGCCGACCGGCGTCCGTCCGTCCCGACAGGAGGGCCCCTCATGATCGCCTCGCTCAGCGGCACCGTCGAGCACGTGGCCCTCGACCGGGCGGTCATCGCCGTCGGCGGCCTGGGTGTGCAGTTCTCCGCCACCCCGCAGACGCTGGCCACCCTGCACGAGGGCCGGCCGGGGGCGGTGCAGACCCACCTCGTGGTCAAGGAGGACGCCCTGACCCTCTACGGCTTCGCGGACCGCGACGAGCGCGAGGTGTTCGAGGTGCTCATCACGGCCAACGGCGTGGGTCCCCGCCTCGCCCTGGCGATCCTCTCCGTCCACCACCCCGAGACCGTGCGCCGGGCGGTCACCGAGGAGGACGAGAAGACCCTCACCCGCGTGCCCGGCATCGGGCCGAAGATGGCGCGCAAGATCATCGTCGAGCTCTCCGGCCGCCTCGCGCCCACCGGGGAGCCGGTGCCCGAGGCGGAGGCCGAGGCGAGCGCCGAGCCGACCGTCGAGGCGCTCTGGCACGCCGACGTCGTGCAGGCGATGGCCGGCCTGGGCTGGTCCGAGAAGGAGGCGCTCAAGGCCGTCGAGGCCACCGTGGCGGCCCGCCCGGAGCTGGACGAGGGCCGCGACGTCGCCGCGCTGCTGCGTGCCACCCTGCGCGACGTCGGCATGGCCGGCTCTGTGCGAGGCGGGCGATGAGCGCGGAGTCCTCGCCGCTGTCCGCGGCGGCCGTCGACCCGGAGGAGCGTCGGCTCGAGGCCGCGCTGCGCCCCAAGCACCTGGACGAGTTCGTGGGCCAGATGCGCGTGCGCGAGCAGCTGGACCTCATGCTCGCCTCCGCCCGGCTGCGCGACCGCGCCGCGGACCACGTCCTGCTCTCCGGTCCGCCCGGGCTCGGCAAGACCACGCTGGCGATGATCGTGGCCGCGGAGATGAACGCCCCCCTGCGGCTGTCCTCCGGCCCCGCGATCCAGCATGCGGGCGACCTCGCGGCCATCCTGTCCTCGCTCACCGAGGGCGAGGTGCTCTTCCTCGACGAGATCCACCGGATGTCCCGCCCGGCCGAGGAGATGCTCTACATGGCCATGGAGGACTTCCGGGTGGACATCGTGGTGGGCAAGGGCGCCGGCGCCACCTCGATCCCGCTCGAGCTGCCGCCCTTCACGCTCGTCGGCGCCACCACGCGGGCCGGCCTCCTGCCGGGGCCGCTGCGCGACCGCTTCGGCTTCACGGGCCATCTGGACTTCTACACCGAGGTGGAGCTCGAGCGCGTCCTGCGCCGCTCCGCCCTGCTGCTGGACATGCGGCTGGCCACGGAGGGGTACCGGCAGATCGCCCGGCGCTCGCGCGGCACCCCGCGCATCGCCAACCGCTTGCTGCGCCGCGTGCGGGACTGGGCGCTCGTGAAGGGGCTGGCCGAGGTCGGCGCGCACGACGCCGCCGCCGCCCTGGACATGTACGAGGTCGACGGGCGCGGCCTGGACCGGCTCGACCGGTCCGTGCTCACGGCCCTGTGCACCACGTTCGGCGGCGGGCCCGTGGGGCTCAGCACGCTGGCCACCGCCGTGGGGGAGGAGGCCGAGACCGTGGAGACCGTGGCCGAGCCCTTCCTCATCCGCGAGGGCATGGTGGCGCGGACCCCCCGTGGCCGCGTCGCGCTGCCGGGGGCCTGGGAGCACCTGGGCCTCGCCGCTCCGGAGGCCACGCCGGGGCCGTGACGCCCAGGGCGGGCCCCTACACTGGACAGGCCCGCCCACCCCGAGCATCAGGAGTCCCCCATGCCCGTCGCCACCGCCGCGACCCTGCCCGTGATCGCCCAGCAGGCCCAGGGGGGTGGCGGCAGCCTGCTCATGCTCATCGCCTTCGCCCTGCTCGCGGTGATGCTCTTCCTCTCCTTCCGCAAGGGCAAGAAGATGCAGCAGCAGCAGGCGCAGATGCGCAGCACCCTCGCCCCAGGCGTCGAGGTCATGACGGGCGCCGGCATCTTCGGCACCGTCGTGGCCGTGGACACCGAGGGCCAGCGGGTGACGCTGGAGACCGCCCCGGGCACCCGCATGGACGTGCACCTGCAGGGCGTCACCACCGTCGTGGAGCCGGAGACGGCCGCCGCGCCCACCACGGACCCGTCGCGTCTGGATGACGCCCCCGGCACCGAGTACCGCGCCGACGACGCCGACGACCCGCGTCCGCGCCGCGACGACCTGGCCTGAGGCCCACCCACCCCTGCACACGCGGCCCCGCCTGGCGGGGCCGCTCGAATGTGACGGAAGCACCTGAGCAATGGCGAAGAGAACACCCACCGGCTCCGCCGGGCGCACCCTGGCCTGGCTGGCCGCCCTCCTCGTGGTCCTGGCCGCGATCCTCGGCGGGGGCGTGGCCTCCGGCGCGGCCTCCTGGGCTCCCAAGCTCGCCCTCGACCTCGAGGGCGGCACGCAGATGGTGCTGGCCCCCCAGACCTCGACGGGCGAGTCCGTCACCCCCGAGCAGCTGGACCAGGCCGTGGAGATCATCCGCCAGCGTGTGGACGGCTCCGGCGTGGCCGAGGCGGAGGTCGCCACGCAGGGCTCCCAGAACGTGGTCGTCTCCCTGCCCGGGGTCCCGGACGAGGAGACCCGCCGCCTGATCCAGGCGTCCGCGGACATGCAGTTCCGCCCCGTGCTGCAGTCCGGCCCGGGGGAGGCCACCCCCGAGGACCAGCGCCTGCCAGAAGACCAGCTGCCGAAGCCCGACGGGGAGCCGGCGGACGCCTACGACCCGAACTGGGTCACCCCGGCCCTGCTGGCCGAGTTCCAGGCCACGGACTGCACCGCCCCGCGGGACCCGGCCGCGCCCCCGCCGCCGTCCGACCGGGCGATCGTCGCCTGCCAGCCCTCCGAGGAGCTCGCCGACGGCGCCGTCACGCCGGCCCAGAAGTACATCCTGGGCCCCGTGGTCATCCCGGGCACCCAGATCAAGGGCGCGTCCAACGGCATGGCCCAGGCCCAGGGCGGCGTCTCCACCAACCAGTGGGTCGTCAACATCGAGTTCGACGAGGAGGGCACCAAGGCCTTCACGGAGGTCACCCAGAAGCTCACCCCGTACCCCGAGGGCGACCCGCGCAAGCAGTTCGCGATCTTGCTGGACGGGGACGTGATCTCCGCGCCGCAGTCCAACGTGGTCATCACCAACGGCAGCGCGCAGATCAGCGGCCCCACCCTGAACGAGCAGACGACGGCGCAGTTGGCCGAGCAGCTCAACTACGGCTCCCTGCCGATCTCCTTCTCGATCGAGTCCGAGCAGCAGATCTCCGCCACGCTCGGCCGGGACCAGCTCTTCTGGGGCCTGATCGCCGGCCTGATCGGCCTCGGCCTCGTGGCCGTGTACCAGTTCTTCCAGTATCGGGCCCTGGGCCTGCTGACCTTCGCCTCGATCATCGTGGCGGGCGTGCTGACGTGGCTGACCATCGCGATCCTGGGCTGGACGGACAACTACCGCCTGTCCCTCGCGGGCATCGCCGGGCTCATCGTGGCGATCGGTCTGACGGCGGACTCGTTCATCGTCTACTTCGAACGCATCAAGGACGAGCTGCGCGCGGGCCACACCGTGCCCGTCGCCGTGCACGAGGGCTGGAAGCGCGCCCGGCGGACGATCACCGCGTCCAAGGCCGTGAACCTGCTGGCCGCCGTCGTGCTGTACTTCGTGGCCGTCGGCAACGTGCGCGGCTTCGCGTTCACCCTCGGCCTCACCGCGATCGCCGACCTGATCGTGGTGTTCATGTTCACCCACCCGCTCATGGTGCTGTTGGCCCAGACCCGCTTCGTGGGCGAGGGACACCCGATGTCCGGACTGGACCCGTCGCTGCTGGGCGGGCCGTCCCTGTATCAGGGCGCCGGCCGCTTCCGCGAGCCCGCCCACGCCCCCCGCACCGGGCTCCCGGCGGAGGACTCCGACGAGCCGGCTGACGCGGCGGCCGCCGACGCCCCGCGCCCGCTCGTCGCGACGGGCGCCCCCCGCGCGGGCTCGTCCGCCCGGGGGGGCGGCCGCCGCTCGCGCACCGCGCCGCCCATGACGATCGCCGAGCGACGCCGCGCCGAGCGACGCCGCCAGGAGGAGGACCAGTGAACCGCTTCGCCGACTGGGGCAACGCCCTCTACTCGGGCCGCATCTCCTACCCGTTCATCCAGCGCTGGCGGCGGTGGTTCGCCCTCGCCGCCCTGCTGCTCGTCCTCGCCGGCGGCCTGACCGCCCTCCGCGGTGGCTTCAACCTCGGCATCGAGTTCCGGGGCGGCTCCGAGTTCACCGTCTCGCAGACGGCCTCCACCGACGTGGCCGCGGGCGAGCGCGCCGTGACCGACGTGCTGGCCGACGGCCACGCCACCGTCACGAACGTCGCCCCGGGCACCGTGCGCGTCCAGACCGAGCAGCTCGACGACGCCCAGACCCGAGCCGTGGCCGCGAACCTGCAGGAGGCCTACGGCGTCGGCCAGGACCAGGTGACCTCGACCTTCGTGGGGCCGACCTGGGGCGCCGCGGTGTCGCAGCAGGCCCTGATCGGCCTGGTGATCTTCGTGGTGCTCGTGACCCTGTTCATGGCCGTGTACTTCCGCACCTGGAAGATGTCCCTGGCCGCCGTGCTCGGCATGCTCTACGTGGTCGCGCTGACCGCCGGCATCTACGGCGCCACCGGCTTCGAGATCACGCCGTCGGCCATCATCGGCTTCCTCACGATCCTGTCGTACGCGCTCTACGACACCGTGGTGGTCTTCGACAAGATCCGCGAGAACACGATCGGGGCCGAGGAGGACCCGGAGCGCTCCTTCGTCGAGAACGTGAACCTCGCGGTGAACCAGACGCTCGTCCGGTCCATCACGACCTCCGTCGTCGGCATCCTGCCGGTCGGCTCGATCCTGTTCATCGGCGCGGGGCTGCTCGGTGCCGGCACGCTGCGGGACATCGCGCTCGCGCTGTTCGTGGGCATCATCGTGGGCACCCTGTCCACCCTGTTCCTCCAGGCGCCGCTGTACGCCCTGCTGCGCCGCAACGACCCGGACGTGCGCGACCACGACGCCCGGGCCGCGGCCCGCGCCGCCCGGGAGCGTGCCTCAGAGGCGGTCACCGATCCCGACGTCGCCCCCTGGGACGACGGCGCGCGACTCTGACGGAGCCGCTGCGGCCCCGGTGGTCTTCCTGGGGCGGGGTGGGACGGGCGCGGGTAGACTCGCCGATCATCCCGGCCGGAGCGGTCGGGGCCGCACGAGTCAGGAGGCGTGGCCCATGAGCGAGCAGGACCCCACTCCCGCCCCGGCCCGTCCCGCCCCGGCCCGTCCCGCCCCGGTCCGGCCCCGCAGCCGGATCGCACGCCTGACCGGCCGGCACGCCACCGAGTACTCGCCCCTGCTCGAGCCGCTGATGCGCACCGTGCGGCAGCGAGCCACCAAGACCGAGCTGGCCGAGATCGTCCGCGCCTTCGAGGTCGCCCGCGCGGCACACGAGGGGCAGATGCGGCGCTCCGGGGACCCGTACATCACCCACCCCGTCGCGGTCGCCACGATCCTCGCCGAGATCGGCGTGACGGGCCCGACGCTCCTGGCGGCCCTGCTGCACGACACCGTCGAGGACACGGACTACTCCCTGGAGCGCCTCCGCGCCGACTTCGGCTCCGAGGTCGCCCTCCTCGTGGACGGCGTGACCAAGCTGGACAAGGTGACCTACGGCGCCGCGGCGCAGGCCGAGACCGTGCGCAAGATGGTCATCGCGATGGCCCAGGACGTGAACGTCCTGCTCATCAAGCTCGCCGACCGGCTGCACAACGCGCGGACGTGGCGGTACGTCTCCCCGGAGTCCAGCGCCCGCAAGGCCCAGGAGACCTTGGACATCTACGCCCCGCTGGCCCACCGGCTCGGCATGAACACCGTCAAGTGGGAGCTCGAGGACCTCTCCTTCGCCGCCCTCAAGCCCAAGATGTACGCGGAGATCGTGCGCCTCGTGGGGGAGCGCAACCCGGAGCGGGAGAAGCACATCGCGGCGCTGCGCACCGTGATCGAGGAGCACCTGCGCGAGCACCGGATCCGGGCGACCGTCACCGGACGGCCGAAGCACTACTACTCGATCTACCAGAAGATGGTGACGCGCGGGAAGGACTTCGACGACATCCACGACCTCACGGGCATCCGGGTGCTCGTGGACTCCGTGCGTGACTGCTACGCCGTGCTCGGCGTCATCCACGCGCGCTGGAACCCGGTCCCGGGCCGGTTCAAGGACTACATCGCGGTCCCGAAGCTCAACATGTACCGCTCCCTGCACACCACGGTGATGGTGCCGGGCGGCAAGCCGGTGGAGATCCAGATCCGCACGCAGGAGATGCACCGCCAGGCCGAGTACGGCGTCGCCGCGCACTGGCGGTACAAGGCCCAGGTCGCCGGCCAGGCGCCGGTGCAGGCCACGCCGGCCTGGCTGCGCTCGGTGATGGACTGGCAGGCGGACACCCGGGACCCGGACGAGTTCCTCGCCTCGCTGCGCACCCAGATCGGGGCGGACGAGGTGTACGTCTTCACGCCGAAGGGGGAGATCCGCACCCTGCCGGCCGGCTCCACGCCCGTGGACTTCGCCTACGCCATCCACACCGACGTCGGCCACCGCACCATCGGCGCCCGGGTCAACGACAAGCTCGTCCCGCTGTCCACGCCGCTCAGCCACGGCGACACCGTGGAGGTCTTCACCTCGCGCGCCGAGGACGCGGGGCCGAGCCGGGATTGGCTGGGCTTCGTGGTCTCGCCGCGGGCCCGGTCCAAGATCCGTCACCACTTCGCCACGCAGCGCCGCGACGAGCAGGCCGACCGGGGACGCGAGTCGCTGACCCGTCAGCTGCGCAAGGCCGGCATGGCCGTGCAGCAGGTGCTCGGCGGCGAGGAGCTGGTGCAGGTGGCCACGGATCTCGGCTACGCGGACCTCGACGGGCTGTTCGTGGCCCTCGGCGACGGCCACGTGTCCGCCCAGTCCGTGCAGGAACGCGTCGCGGAGCGCCTCGCTCCGCCGACGTCGACGCAGGCCGAGCCGGAGGGCGAGCTGACCGTCGGCGAGGTGGACCTGCAGGAGCTGGTCCCGGCCCAGTCGCGGCGCGCCCCCGCGCGGGCCACCAACGACGCCGGCGTGCTCGTGGACGGCGACGGCGGCGTCATGGCCAAGCTGGCACGGTGCTGCAACCCGGTGCCGCCGGACGCCATCGACGGGTTCGTCACCCGCGGCTCCGGGGTCTCCGTGCACCGGGTCGACTGTCCCAACCTGGCGACCCTGCTCGCGCAGGAGCCGGAGCGCCGCACCCCGGTCAGCTGGGCGCCGTCGCGGGACACCGTCTACCTGGTGGAGATCCAGATCGAGGCGCTGGACCGCAAGTCGCTGCTCTCCGACGTCACCCGGGTCCTCTCCGAGAACCACGTGAACATCCTCTCGGCCTCCGTGAACACCACCCGCGACCGCGTGGCGATGAGCCGGTTCGTCTTCGAGATGGGCGACCCCCGGTTCCTCGGCCACGTGATCGACGCGGTGCGCCGCATCGACGGCGTCTTCGACGTGCACCGCACCTGAGCCTCCCGGCCTCAGTCGGGGACGTCCAGCGCCGCCAGCAGCGCGCCCAGCCGGCGCCGGGCCGCCACGACGCCGGCACGGCGGGTCCGGCGGGCCAGCCGCTCCCGCAGCCCGGCGGCGCCGTGGGCGCCGATCACGGCGGCCGCGCGCCGCGCCGCATCCGGGTCGGCGCTGAGCAGCAGGTCTTCGACTGTCCGGGCGGGCGTCGTGACCCGCACGGGGCCGAAGCGGAGCACGTCGTGCTCGGCGGGGGCGACGCCCGTGGCATCGGCCGCGACGTCCGACTGCGTGAGCGTCCAGGGCAGCAGGCCCCCGCCGGCGGGGCGCCGGTGGAAGTGCGGCACGGCCGCGTGCAGCCGCCCGGGCGCCGCGCCGCCGGCCAGGATCCAGGCCGCCGACGGGCCGATCGCGGTCCAGCCGGCGGCCAGGAGCGGGCCGCCGAGGGTCCACAGGGCAGCGGCCCGGACCGCGGGATCGTCCGCGGCGTCCGGCCGCGCCCACACCCCGGGCAGCAGCGGCCGCACGGCGCCCCGCGCGCCGAGCGCCTGCAGCTCCGGCTCCGTGAAGGGGTCGCCCGCCAGCACGAGTGCCCCGGTCGGGGCGGTCTCCTCGATCGTCACGGTCGTCATGCCCGGATCCTGCCAGAGACGGGGACGCCCCCGCGGCCGCCTGTGGACAGGCGGGCCGCGGGGGCGTGCTCGAGACGGGTGGGGCTCAGCGGAGCTCGGAGGCCGAGGCCTCGAGGGCCTGCTTCCACTGCAGGCGCGCGTCGAGCGCCTCCTGGGCCTTCTTGACGGCGCGCTGGTCGCCCCGGGCCTGGGCCCGGGCGAGATCCGCCTCGAGCCCCGCGATGGTCTCCTCGAGCTGCGTGAGGGCGGAGTTCGTGCGGGCCTTGGTCTCCGGGTCGGTGCGGCGCCAGTGCTCGTTCTCCGCCTGCTTGAGGGCGTCCTCGAGCTTGCGGAAGCCCTCCTCCATCCGGCGGACGTCCCCGCGGGGCACGCGGCCGGCATCCTCCCACCGCCCGCGCAGCTCGTTGAGCGCGCGCCGTCCGGCCTTGACGTCCGTGAACGGGAGCAGCTTCTGGCCGTCGGCGAGGATCTGCTCCTTCACCTTCAGGTTGGCCCCGTACTCGCGGTCGATCTCCTGGTTCGCGGCCTTGCGGGCGGCGAAGAAGACGTCCTGGGCGGCGCGGAAGCGGGCCCAGAGGGCGTCGTCCTCCTTGCGGGAGGCCCGGGGGGCGCGCTTCCACTCGTCCATCAGGTCGCGGTACTTGCCGGCGGTCACGCCCCAGTCGGTGGAGGTGGACAGCTCCTCGGCACGGGCGATGAGACGCTCCTTGACCTGCTTGGCCTCGGCCGAGGCGGCGTCCAGCCGGGAGAAGTGGGCGCGGCGGGTCTTGTCGAACGCGGTGCGGGCGCCGCGGAAGCGCTTCCACAGGTCGTCCTCGACCGACTTGGCCAGACGCGGACCGGCCTTCTGGGCGGCCTTCCACTCCTCGAACAGCTCCGTCATGCGCTTGGACGCGGTCTTCCAGGGCATCCGCTCGGCCGGGGTCTGGGCGAAGGTCTCGGCCTCGGCGACGATGGCCTCGCGGGTGGCCAGCTGCTCGGCCTGGGCGGCCTGCCGGGCCTCCTGTTCCGCGGCGCGGTAGTCGCCCAGGAGGGTCTCCAGGGCCGCCAGGCGGGTGCGGAGGGCGTCCATGTCGCCGACCATGTGGCGCTCGTTCACCGCGGTCGTCATCTGACCCAGCGCCCGGCCCAGCTCACCCGAGGGGGCGCCGGCGGCGATGCGCTGCTCGAACAGGGCCATCTGGGCGCGCACGTCGTCGTACTTGCGCACGAAGTACGCCAGCGCGTCCTCGGTGCTCGCGTCCGGCACCTGGCCGACCGCGTGCTCCTCCTGCCCGTCCAGCAGCGTGACGTGGCCGTCCTCGCTCACCCGGGCGAACCTGGCGGCCTCCTCCACCGGGGTGGGCGGCACGGTCGGGGCCACGACGGGGGCCGGGGCGACGGACGCGGCGGCGGGCGTCGCGGGGCGCACGGCGGCCGGGCTGGCCTTCTTCATCGCGGCCGGGGAGGGCACGGCGGGCGTCTCGGCGGGCTGGGAGGAATCACCGTGCGCCGGGGCGTCGGGGACGATCTCGGGGACGGGCCGGGCCTCGGCGGGCACGGTCGTATCGGCGGCCTCGGCCGACGCGGGGGTGGACTCGGTGGCGGGGGACTGCTGGTCGTCGGGCTGCATGTGATTGGTCACCGCTGGAACTCTCCCTGACTGCGCCGGCACGCAGTCGTCGAGGGATGCGGCCGGTCGGGATGGACACGAACAGGGCCAGCGTACCGGGCCGGACAGCGCCCGCGCCTAGAATGGGCCGGTGCGCCGGCGGGGGACCGTCGCGCGTCCCCGCCGTCGTCGTCTCGAAGGATCGCCATGTCCCGCAAGGCCTCCCTGTCCGGTTTCCACGAGTGGCTGCCCGCCGAGCGGCTCGTGGAGCAGCACGTGCTCGACACGCTGCGGCGGACCTTCGAGCTGCACGGGTTCGCCGGCATCGAGACCCGTGCCGTGGAGACCCTGGGCCAGCTGCTGCGCAAGGGCGAGGTGGACAAGGAGGTCTACGCGGTCTCGCGCCTGGCCGAGGACGAGGAGGTCGCCGCGGGCCTGCGCGATCCCAAGGACCCGGCCGACCCCAAGCGCCTGGCCCTGCACTTCGACCTCACCGTGCCGTTCGCCCGCTACGTCGTGGAGAACGCCGGCCACCTCGCCTTCCCCTTCCGTCGCTACCAGATGCAGAAGGTCTGGCGCGGGGAGCGCCCTCAGGAGGGCCGCGCCCGCGAGTTCACCCAGGCGGACATCGACGTCGTCGGCGACGGCGCCCTCTCGCCCCGGTACGACGCCGACGTCGCACTGGTGATGGCCGAGGCGCTCGGCGCCCTGCCGATCGGCGACTTCCTCATCCGCGTGAACAACCGCAAGCTCGCCGAGGGCTTCTACCGGGGCATCGGCCTGGAGGACACCGCCGGCGTGCTGCGCAGCATCGACAAGCTGGAGAAGGTCGGCCCGGAGGAGGTCGCGCGGCTGCTCCAGGAGGAGGTCGGCGCGAGCCCCGAGCAGGCTGCGCAGGCGCTGGCCCTGGCGGACATCCGCACGTCGGACACCTCGTTCGTCGAGCGGGTCCGCGCCCTGGGGGTGACCCACGAGCTGCTCGAGGAGGGGCTGACCGAGCTGGCCGACGTCGTCGCCACCCTGCACCGCCGCGCCCCCGGGCGCGCCGTGGCGGACCTGTCCATCGCGCGCGGCCTGGACTACTACACGGGCACCGTCTACGAGACCGTCCTGGTGGGCCACGAGCAGCTCGGCTCGATCTGCTCGGGCGGCCGCTACGACGCGCTCGCGTCCAAGGGGAACCGCGTGTTCCCCGGTGTCGGACTGTCCATCGGCGTGACGCGGCTGGTGATGCGCATGCTGTCCCAGCAGATGGCCGTGGCCTCCCGCTCCGTGCCGACCGCGGTGTACGTGGCGCTGACGGCGGACGAGGACTGGTCCGAGGCCCAGGACGTCGCGGCCCTGCTGCGGGAGCGCGGCATCCCCGCGGAGGTCGCGGTGTCCGCGGAGAAGTTCGGCAAGCAGATCAAGTATGCGGACCGCCGCGGCATCCCGTTCGTCTGGTTCATGGGTCGGGACGACGCCGGCGCGCGGGTCCACGAGGTGAAGGACATCCGCTCCGGCGAGCAGCACGCCGCGGACCCGGCCGACTGGACCCCGCCGGCCGAGGACCTGCTGCCGCAGGTCGCCCGCGCGCAGGACTGAGCGGACGCGGCCGCTATGCCGGCCCCGGTGTGCGGCGGCGGTGGGTGTCTGCGCGTCGGGTCACCGGCCCCGGCGCCCGGCCCGCACGAACGCGCGCCCGCCCACCCCGATCAGGAACACGCCCGCCATCGCGGCCACGGACATCGGCGGCAGGCTGAGGGCGAGCAGCAGGCACAGGGCCAGGCCGAGGACGTTGACGGCGCGGGGCACGCGCAGCGGGCGCGGCCGGGCCGGGCGGCGGCCGTCGTCGTCCCCGCGCAGGGTCAGGGCGGACAGGTTCGCCACCGCGTAGTAGACGAGCACGCCGAACGAGCTGAAGCCCACCACGGTGAGGATGTCCGTGGTGAGCAGGAGCAGGATCACGGCCGCGGCCACCGTCAGCTGAGCCGTCCACGGCGTGCCGGTCCCCGCATGGACCCGTGCCAGGGGGCGGGGCAGGTCGGACTCGCGGGCCATGGCCAGGGCGGTGCGGGAGATGCCCGTCAGCAGGTTGAGCATGGCCCCGGCCGCGGCGAGGGCGGCGCCGGCCACCGCCACCCAGCCCCAGCCGGAGCCCAGGGCGGTCTCGAGCAGGTCGCGCACGGGCGCCGGGGACCGGGCCAGCCCGGAGGTCCCGAGGCCCGAGATCAGCGCCGTGGCGAGCAGCAGGTACAACGCCACGGTCACGGCGAGGGCGATCAGGATGGCGCGCGGGATCGTGCGTGCGGGGTCGATGACCTCCTCACCCATGGTGGCCACGCGCGCGTAGCCGGCGAACGCGAAGAACAGGACGCCCGCGCCCATGAGCACGCCCTGCACGGGGGAGTCGACGCCGAGCGCCGCGGCCGAGCCCCCGGGGGCCTCGCGCGCCAGGCCTGCGCCGATGGCCAACACGAGCACGGCGAGCACGGGCACGAGGATCGCCAACGTCGCCTGCGCGGTCCGCGTCACGCCCGCCATCGCCACCCCGGTGAGCACGACGACGGCGGCCACGCCCGTCCACCGGGCCGCGGCGGCGTCGTCGGGGAAGAGGTACAGGCCGAGGGTGGCCGCCATCGCGGCCACCGACGCGGTCTTGCCCGTGACGAAGCCCCAGCCGGCGACGAAGCCGGCCCACGGGTGCAGCTGCCGCCGGCCGTAGACGTAGGCGCCGCCGGACTCGGGGTGGACGGTGGCCAGCTGCGCCGTGGACAGGGCGTTGCACAGGGCCGCGACGGCCGCGACCGCCAGGGCCCCGTACAGCAGGCCGGGGTGGCCGCCGGTGAGCGCGGCCGCCAGGCCGATCGCGGTGAACACGCCCGCGCCGATCATCGAGCCGAGGCCGATCGCGACGGCGTGGAGCAGGGTCAGGCGGCGCTGCAGGGCGGCGGTCATGACGGGGTCCTCCTGGGCTGGGGCAGTGTGGACGGGGCACTAGACTGACGGGAACGGCGCGCGCCCGCCCCGCAGGCGTATCACACGGCGTCGACCATCACATGAACCCCGCACATCGTCCGGCGACCGGACGGAGAGGATCCTCGTGCTGCGCACCCACTCCCTCGGCGAGCTCAACGCCTCGCTCATCGGCCAGACCGTCACCGTCACCGGCTGGGTGGCGCGGCGGCGAGACCACGGCGGCGTGGCCTTCGTGGACCTGCGCGACGCCTCGGGCTTCGCCCAGGTTGTGGTGCGGGACGAGGCGGACTTCGACCCGCTGCGCAACGAGTGGGTTCTGCAGGTCACCGGCACGGTCGAGCGCCGCCCCGAGGGCAACGAGAACCCGAACCTTCCCTCCGGTGAGATCGAGCTGATCGCGGAGACCGTGACGGTGCTCAACACCGCCGCCGCGCTGCCGTTCCAGGTGGACGAGCACGTGGAGGTCGGCGAGGAGGCCCGGCTGCGCCACCGCTACCTCGACCTGCGCCGCCCGCAGCCCTCGCGCATCATGCGCCTGCGCTCCGAGGTCAACCGGACGGCGCGCGAGCTGCTGCACGGCGAGGGCTTCGTGGAGGTCGAGACCCCGACCCTCACGCGCTCGACGCCGGAGGGCGCCCGCGACTTCCTCGTCCCGGCCCGCCTGGCTCCCGGCTCCTGGTACGCCCTGCCGCAGTCGCCGCAGCTGTTCAAGCAGCTGCTGCAGGTGGGCGGGATCGAGAAGTACTACCAGATCGCCCGCTGCTACCGGGACGAGGACTTCCGCGCGGACCGTCAGCCCGAGTTCACCCAGCTGGACATCGAGGCCTCCTTCGTGGAGCAGGATGACGTGATCGCCCTCGGCGAGAAGATCGTCAAGGCCCTGTGGGCCCTCGTGGGCGTGGACGTGCCGACGCCGATCCGCCGCATGACCTACGCCGAGGCCATGGAGAAGTACGGCTCGGACAAGCCGGACCTGCGCTTCGGCCTCGAGCTGACGGACCTGACCGAGTACTTCAAGGACACCCCGTTCCGCGTGTTCCAGAACGAGTACGTGGGCGCCGTCGTGATGCCGGGCGGCGCCTCCCAGGCCCGCCGCACCCTCGACGCGTGGCAGGAGTGGGCCAAGCAGCGCGGCGCCAAGGGCCTGGCCTACGTGCTCATCCAGGAGGACGGCGAGCTGACCGGTCCGGTGTCCAAGAACATCTCCGAGGAGGAGAAGGCCGGGCTGGCCGCCGCCGTGGGCGCGAACCCGGGCGACTGCGTGTTCTTCGCCGCCGGCAAGCCGAAGGAGTCCCGCGCGCTGCTGGGTGCGGCCCGCGTGGAGATCGGCCGTCGCTGCGGGCTGTTCACCGACGCCGGTGACGGCGTGGCCGCGAAGGACGCCGACTGGGCGTTCGTGTGGGTCGTGGACGCGCCGATGTTCGAGCCGGCGGCCGACGCCGTGGCCTCGGGCGACGTCGCCGTGGGCGCGGGCGCCTGGACCGCCGTGCACCACGCGTTCACCTCGCCCAAGCCGGAGTTCGCGGACACCTTCGACACCGACCCGGGCTCGGCCCTGGCCTACGCCTACGACATCGTGTGCAACGGCAACGAGATCGGCGGCGGTTCCATCCGCATCCACCGTCAGGACGTGCAGGAGCGCGTGTTCGAGGTCATGGGCCTGTCCCCGGAGGAGGCGAACGAGAAGTTCGGCTTCCTGCTCGAGGGCTTCAAGTACGGCGCCCCGCCGCACGGCGGCATCGCGTTCGGCTGGGACCGCGTGGTCGCCCTGCTGGCCGGCACCGACTCGATCCGCGAGGTCATCGCGTTCCCGAAGACCGGCGGCGGCTTCGACCCGCTGACGGCCGCACCGGCGCCCATCACCGCCCAGCAGCGCAAGGAGGCCGGCGTCGACGCGCAGCCGGAGCCGAAGCAGGCCGAGGCCGAGCCGGGAGCCTGATCCGGGCCCGCGGCGGGCCCGCCTCAGCCGCGCCGCGGACCGGCCAGCTCGTCCGAGTCCACGATCAGCGTGAACGGCCCGGAGTTGGTGAGGGAGACGTCCATCTTCGCGCCGAACACCCCGCGCTCCACGCGCACGCCGGCGGCCTCGAGCTCGGCCGTGAACCGCTCGTAGAGCGGCTCGGCCTGGTTGCCCTTCGCCGCGCGCGTCCAGGACGGCCGCCGGCCCTTCCGCACGTCGCCGTACAGCGTGAACTGGCTGACGACGAGCGCCGGGGCACCGGCGTCGGTGAGGGACCGCTCGCCGTCGAGCATGCGGAGCCCGGCCACCTTGCGGGCCACCTGGACGGCCTCGGCCTCGGTGTCGTCGACGGTCACGCCGAGCAGGATCACCAGCCCCTCGCCCTCGAAGGAGCCGACGACTTTGCCGTCGACGGTCACGGACGCGGAACGGGCGCGTTGCAGAACGGCTCTCATGCAGCCATTCTGCAACGCGCCCGGAACCGGTCCGCGTCAGCGGATCACTGACGACGGGTCGGATTCACCTCGTACACGGTGGTCGAGCCGGAGACCTCGTTGGCGACGATCAGCAGGGCGGTGCCGGAGGGGGACTCGTCGGCCGGCACGAAGGTCAGGCCCTCGGCGCCCATGTCACCCAGGCCGGCCGTGGCGTCGTCGCCCGCGGCATCCCAGTCACGGTCGTTGACGTAGTCCACGTAGGTGGCGTTCCGCGGGTCGGTGATGTCGAAGACCACCACGCCGCCGATGCGCTCGAGGCCCACGAACGCGTAGGTGCGGCCCTGGATCGTGCCCACCACTACGGACTCGGGCTCGGGGCCCTTGTCATCCGAACGGGAGTCCCCGGACGGGGTCTCGTCGTTGTTCGCGTTGAACGCGTGCTCCGGCAGCTCGCCGGCGGCCACGAGCCGGGCGATCTGCTCCTCGATCATGCCGGCGGAGTCGAACAGGCGGGTGCCGTCCGCGGTGTAGATGGAGAAGGACCGGCCGCCCAGTGTGGTCAGGGAGGAGTGGCACTCGCGCTCAGAGTCGTAGCCGAGGTCGGTGAGCACCTTCAGGCGGCCCAGGGCATCCTTCTTCTGCAGGGCCTTGGCCCCCGGGAACTCGGCGGCGCACAGGTCCAGGTCGCTGACGCGCTCGGAGTCGTTGAAGTCGCCCCACTCCCGCCCGTCACCCTCGTTGGCGGTGACGACCAGGTTCTGACCGCGCCAGCGGTACGTGTCGATGCCGTCGGGCATGGGCAGGCCGTCGACCGGCCAGTGGCCCAGCTCGATGCCGCCGTCCTTGTCCGAGGCGTCCAGCACGCCCTCGGTGGACCAATCGGTGGGCGTCAGCGCCCAGAGGTCCTCCAGCGTGGCGGACTTCAGGTCCACGACGGCGACGGCGTTGGCCTCCTGCACGGACACGTAGGCGGTGCGTCCGGTCGGGTCGACGGTGACGTACTCCGGCTCGAGGTTGCGAGCCACCCGACCGGCGGGCTCGTGACCGGCGGGCACCGCCATATCGGGGCCGGAGACGCGCACGCCGGCGGGCAGGGCGGTGCCGGCGTCGTAGGCACGGAAGTCCACGGTGCGCACCGCGTCCTGGGTCAGGCGGGAGAACTGCCGGGCGTTCTTCGGTACGGAGACCACGGAGATCGTGCCCTCCGGGTCGACGGAGAAGTCGTCGGCCGGTTCGCCCTCGTTGGCGACCACCACGTACGCCCCGTTCGGGGAGAAGGCCAGCGAGTCCGGCAGGGCACCCACCCGCACGCCGCCGAGGTAGCGCAGGGTGGTGGTGTCGAAGAACACGACCCAGCCGTGGTCGGTCTTCTCGGCGGCCTCGACGGCGACGGCCATCACACCGCCGGAGACAGCGACGGAGTTCACCGTGGCGCCCTTGTCCGTGACGGAGCCGTCCGCGGTGCGCAGGCCCTCGGCGGAGAGGGTCCGCTCGGCCACGGGGGCGGCGTCGGCGCCCAGGCGCATGACGTCGACGGCGCCGCGCTGCGCATTCACCACGAACAGGCGGCCGGAGACCGCGTCGAAGGCCGGGATCTCGGCGGCGGACTCGCCGAACACGCCGGTCTCGTGGGTGCCGGCGCGGGTGAGCTCGATGCTCTTGCCGGACGGGTTGGCGGCGATGGCGGCGCGCTGGGCCGTGGCCGAGTGCGGGGCGGGCGCGCTGAGGGAGGCCGGGGCGAGGAAGGCCGTGGACAGGGTCGCGGCGGTGACGGCCGTGGCGAGGCGTGCGAGGCGAGGCATGGATGCTCCAGTCAGGGCAGGGAGGCGGAGGACGGGGTCACCCCATCGCACGGATGTGAACGGTCCGTGACGTCCCGGCCAGCGCGCGGTGTCCCGCGGGTGTCGACGCCCCGGACGCCCCGCGTGCCGTCCGCCGAGGTCAGTCCTCGCTCGGCAGCCCCGCGAGCACCCGCACCGTCGTGAGGTTCCGGGCCGTGCCGCGCACCCCGAGCGCCCGGTCGAGGCGGGCCGGAGTGAGCGGGGAGTCGGCGACCCCCGCGGCGCAGCGCATCCACAGCAGCCGTCCCTCCAGGGCCGTGCGATCCGGCCCCGCGGGTCGGTCGTCCCCGTGGTCGAGCGCGGCCAGGGCGGCGGCCGCCTCGGGTGCGGGGTCGTCCTCGAGCACGGTGAGCTGCGTGCGTTTCGGCTCGCCGCCGGCCCAGGGGAGCGCGTCGTGCAGCTCCAGGGCGCGCCGGAGCGTGCCCACGTCCACGAGGACCACGGGGACGTCGAGGCCGCCCTCCTCACGCGCCCGTCGCGCGAACCCCTGCCGCACGCCCTCCGCGGCTGCGTCGGAGGACGCCCGGAACAGGACGTTGCCGCTGGCCAGGTGGGTGGTGACCGCCTCCCCGCCGGCGGCCTGGGCCCAGCGGATCAGCGTGTCCTTGCCGACACGGTTGCTCCGCCCCACGTTGATCCCGCGCAGCAGCAGGACGTGGGTGTGGTCGGTGCGCGGGGCGGCGGGGCTCATGCGGCCATGATGCCACCCACGCCCCCGCGGGCCGAGGACTACCCTGGACCCGATGGACGACCTCTTCAGCGCCGCCCACAACGGGGCCGACGACGACGGCCCGGCCGGCACCGTGGCCGCCCCGCACCCCGGCGCACCGCTGGCCGTGCGCATGCGCCCGCGCACGCTGGATGACGTGCTGGGCCAGCGGCACCTCATGCGGCCGGGCTCCCCGCTGCGCAAGCTCGCCGAGCCCGATCCGGACTCCGCCGCGGGACCGAGCTCGGTCATCCTCTACGGGCCTCCGGGCATCGGCAAGACGACGCTGGCCCACGTGATCGCCCGCGCCCCCGGGCGCACGTTCACGGAGCTGTCCGCGATCACGGCCGGTGTGAAGGACGTGCGGCAGGTGATGGAGCAGGCCCAGCGCGAACGGGACCTCTACGGGCGCACCACCGTCCTGTTCCTCGATGAGATCCACCGCTTCTCCAAGGCGCAGCAGGACGCGCTGCTGCCGGGCGTCGAGAACCGCTGGGTCGTGCTGGTGGCCGCGACCACGGAGAACCCGTCCTTCTCCGTGATCGCACCCCTGCTCTCCCGGTCGCTGCTGCTCACGCTGCGTCCCCTCACGGACGACGACATCGTCGGGCTGCTGGACCGTGCCGTGACCCAGGAGCGCGGGCTCAACGGCGCCGTGGTGCTCCAGGACGACGCGCGGGACTACCTGGTGCGGATGGCCGGCGGCGACGCGAGGCGGGCGCTCACGGTGCTGGAGGCCGCGGCCGGCGTCGCCCTGGACAAGGCGCGCGAGGCCGGCCGGGCGGGGGAGGGCGCCGTCGCGGTCACGGACGAGGACGCCGCGCAGGCGATGGACCACCACGTCCAGCGCTACGACAAGGACGGCGACCAGCACTACGACGTGATCAGTGCCTTCATCAAGTCCATCCGCGGCTCGGACGTGGACGCGTCGATGCACTACCTCGCCCGGATGCTGGAGGCGGGGGAGGACCCCCGGTTCATCGCCCGGCGGCTGATCATCTCCGCGTCCGAGGACGTGGGCATGGCCGACCCGACCGCGCTGCAGACCGCCGTGGCCGCCGCCCAGGCCGTGCAGCTGATCGGCATGCCGGAGGGACGCATCATCCTGGCGCAGGCCGTGACGCATCTGGCCACCGCGCCGAAGTCCAACGCGAGCTACACCGCCGTGAACGAGGCGATCGCGGACGTGCGGGCCGGCCACACGGGCGCGGTGCCGGCGCACCTGCGGGACGCGCACTACCCCGGCGCGGCGGCCCTCGGCCACGGCCAGGGCTACGTCTACAGCCACGACGAGCCGCACGCCGTCGCCCGTCAGCAGTACGCGCCGGACCCCCTGGTCGGGAGGGACTATTACCGGCCCAAGCCCATCGGACACGAGAAGCGGCTCACCGAGCAGGTGGCCGCGCTGCGCCGGATCATCCGCGGCGACTGAGCGCGCGCCGGGCCCGAGGGCGGACGCCTCGGGCGGCCGCGCGGAATAAAGACCCCGGATCACCGGTTGTCCAGGGATGAGCGGGGCGGTCGACGTCGGCCCGCCGACTCCTCGCCCGCTCGCGCCCCCATGCACCACCGACGCACAGAAGGAACAGAAGGAGCCGCCCCCATGACCCAGTCCACTCCGCAGCAGTCCACCCCCCAGCACACCGCCGCGCAGCAGCCGGCCCCGTACGGCCGCCCCGGCGCCGGCGGCCCCGCCCTCCCGCAGGCCGACTACCGCATCCTGCGCTCCGTCCCGGCCTACGCCGAGGCCCAGGCCCTCGTGGACCAGCTCTCCGACGCCGGGTTCCCCGTGGAGCGCGTGCGCATCGTGGGCACCGGGCTGCGCTCCGTGGAGCAGGTCCTGGGCCGGATGACCACCGGCAAGGCCGCCGTCCGCGGCGGGCTGCAGGGCCTGTGGTTCGGCCTCCTGCTCGGCCTGCTCTTCTCGATCTTCGCCCCCGGCTTCGGGTTCCTCTGGATCCTGCTGATCTCCCTGGGCCTGGGCGCCCTGTGGGGGGCCGTCTTCGGGGCGATCGGCCACGCGGCCACCGGCGGCAGGCGCGACTTCACGTCCCTGCAGACCATGGAGGCCGAGTCGTACGACGTGCTGGTCGAGGCCTCCCACCTGGACCAGGCCGGTCAGCTCCTCGGCGCGGACCCCGGCACCGCGGCCACGCCGCGCGCCTGAGCCCCGGCCCGCCCCGTCGTCGTCGCTCTGGTAAGGTGGACCGGTCTGGCAGGCGCTGCGCCCCGGACGCATCCCCCTCGAACGGTCCACGGGACACCCGCGTGCCCGGTCGAGGGACGCGCAGCGCATCAGTGGATGACGGGCGGCGGCACGCCCCTCAGCTCTCCTCAGGATCGCGGGGAGGCCAGGTTCGAGTCCCCTTGACCCGTGTGCCCCGGCGCGCGGACGAGACCTCGAGACAAACCCGAACCGTGCCGCACGTCAAGGAAAGGCAGGTCCACCATGAGTGGCAACCTTCGCACCCGCCGCACCGTGCGGCACTCCCGCGCCCTGGGCATCGCGCTGACCCCCAAGGCCGAGAAGTACATGGAGCGTCGTCCGTACGGCCCCGGCCAGCACGGCCGTGCCCGCCGCAAGCAGGACTCGGACTACGCGGTGCGCCTCAAGGAGAAGCAGCGTCTGCGCGCCCAGTACAACATCCGCGAGGCCCAGATGCGCCGCTACTTCGAGGAGGCCAAGCGCACCGCCGGCCTGACCGGTGAGAACCTGGTCGAGCTCCTCGAGCAGCGCCTCGACGCCCTCGTGCTGCGTGCCGGCTTCGCCCGCACCATCCAGCAGGCCCGTCAGCTCGTCGTGCACCGCCACATCCTGGTGGACGGCAAGCGCGTGGACGTCCCCTCGTTCCGCGTGAAGGAGGGCCAGATGATCCACGTGCACGAGCGCTCGGAGAAGATGGTCCCCTTCCAGCTGGCCGCCGCCGGCGCCCACCAGCAGGTCCTGCCCGCCACCCCGGGCTACCTGACCGTGGAGATCGACAAGCTGCGCGCCACCCTCACCCGTCGCCCGAAGCGCTCCGAGGTCCCCGTGACCTGCGAGGAGCAGCTCGTGGTCGAGTACTACGCGCGCTGATCCGCCGCGGCCGGGTCCGTCCCGGACGACGGCGCCCCGCGCGTCCCGCAGGCCCGGTCACCTCTCGGAGGTGACCGGGCCTGCGGCGTCCCCCGGGCCCGCCGCCGGGGATCGGCGCCGCGCCCGGTAAGGTGGGGCCGGAATCCCTGCCGTCCGAAGGAGGCCCCCGCCATGCTCCGCTCGCTGCTGCTCGTCGGCGCCGGCGCCGCATCCGGCTGGTTCGCACACCGCGCCCTCGGCGACCGTGCCCACCCGGCCACCGACGCGACCGACGCGCCGACGTCTGACCCTGGCTCCGCGGGGGGGCGCGCGGGGTTCTCCGCCCGCCTGGACCCGGAGCGTCTGGCCCGCCAGGCCGGTGAGGCCGCCGCCGACGCCGCGGCGGCCGCCCTGCAGGACGGTGCCCGGCGCCTGGCCGAGCGCGTCCGCGCCGAGGCCCCCTGGGCCGCGCCCTACCTGCCCCACACGGGGCCGATCATCTCCGGGGAGACCGTGGAGCCGCCGTCGCACGGCGCCGCCCGCCCCCAGACCACCACCACGCAGAAGGACACCCCCGCATGAAGTCCCAGGAGATCGCCCGCCGCTGGACCGCCTTCTTTGAGTCCAGGGGGCACCGCGTGGTGCCGTCGGCGTCGCTCGTCTCGCCGGATCCGTCGCTGCTGTTCACGGTGGCCGGCATGGTCCCGTTCATCCCGTACTTCCTGGGGGAGCAGACCCCGCCGAGCCCGCGCGTCGTCTCGGTGCAGAAGTGCATCCGCACCGCGGACATCGAGGAGGTCGGCAAGACCGTCCGCCACGGCACCTTCTTCCAGATGTGCGGCAACTTCTCCTTCGGCGACTACTTCAAGGAGACGGCCATCCCGATGGCCTGGGAGCTGCTGACGTCCTCGGTCGAGGACGGCGGCTTCGGCCTGGACCCCGAGCGCCTCTGGGTCACCGTGTACCGCGAGGACGACGAGGCCGAGCGCATCTGGCGCGAGGACGTGGGCGTCCGTCCCGAGCGCATCCAGCGCATGGGCAAGGACGACAACTACTGGAACACCGGCCAGCCCGGCCCGGGCGGCCCCTGCTCGGAGATCTTCTACGACCGCGGCCCCGCGTACGGCGTCGACGGCGGCCCGGCCGCGGACGACACCCGCTACATCGAGATCTGGAACCTCGTGTTCATGCAGTACCGCCTCTCCGCGGTGCGCTCGAAGGACGACTTCGACATCGCCGGCGAGCTCGAGCACAAGAACATCGACACCGGTCTCGGCCTCGAGCGGCTCGCCATGATCCTCCAGGGTGTGGAGAACATGTACGAGACGGACCAGGTCCGCCCCGTGCTCGACCGCGCCGCGCAGCTGGCCGGCCGCTCCTACACCTCCACCGAGGACCCGGCCGACCCGCACTACGACGACGACGTCCGCCTGCGCATGGTGGCCGACCACGTGCGCTCGGCCCTGATGCTGATCAGCGACGGCGTGCGCCCCGGCAACGAGGGCCGCGGCTACGTGCTGCGCCGCCTCATCCGCCGCGTCGTCCGCGCCCTGCGCCTGATGGGCGTCACCGAGCCCGTTTTCCCTGAGCTGCTGCCGGTCTCCCGGGACGCGATGAAGGGCACCTACCCGGTGGTCGCGGACGAGTTCGAGCGCATCTCCCGGATCGCCTACGCCGAGGAGAAGGCGTTCCTGCGGACCATCGCCGCGGGCACGGCCCGCCTCGACGCCGCGGTGGGCCAGGCCCGCTCGGCGGGCGGCGGCATCGCGGGCCCGGACGCGTTCGAGCTGCACGACACCTACGGCTTCCCGATCGAGCTGACGCTGGAGATCGCGGAGGAGGCCGGCGTCGCCGTGGACGAGGCCGGGTTCCGCGCCCTCATGGCCGAGCAGCGCGACCGCGCCCGCGCGGACGCCAAGGCCAAGAAGGCCGGCCACACGGACACCGCCGTGTACCAGCGCCTGCGCGCCGAGGGCCAGACCCACTTCACCGGCTACACCGAGCACACCACCGAGTCCGTGGTGCGCGGCCTGCTGCAGAACGGCGAGGAGGTCGCGTCCGCCGGCGCCGGCACGGAGCTCGAGCTCGTCCTGGACGCCACGCCGTTCTACGCGGAGTCCGGCGGCCAGGCCGCGGACACCGGCCTGATCACCGGCGACGGCTTCCGCCTCGAGGTGCTCGACGTGCAGGCCCCCGTGAAGGGGCTGTCCGTGCACAGGGTCAAGGTCCTCGACGGCGAGGTCGCCGCCGGTGCGCAGGCCCTCGGCGCGATCGACCTGCAGCGCCGCCTCGACGGCGAGAAGGCCCACTCCGGCACCCACCTGGTGCACGCCGCACTGCACCAGATCCTCGGCCCCGAGGCCACCCAGTCCGGCTCCTTCAACAAGGAGGGCTACCTGCGCTTCGACTTCCGCTGGGCCGAGGCGCTCTCGGCCGGGGCCCGCTCCGAGGTCGAGGACGTGGTGAACATCGCCATCCGCGACGACCACGCCGTGCTCACCCAGGAGATGAGCCTCGAGGAGGCGCGCGCACTCGGCGCGATGAGCCTGTTCGGCGAGAAGTACGGCGACCGGGTGCGCGTCGTGGAGATCGACGGCGCCTGGTCCCGCGAGCTGTGCGGCGGCACCCACGTGGGCCGCACCGCGCAGATCGGCTCGCTGACCCTGCTCGGCGAGCAGTCCGTGGGCTCGGGCAACCGCCGCGTCGAGGCGCTCGTCGGCCTGGACTCGTTCCGCCACCTCGCCGCGGAGCGCACCCTCGTCTCCGAGCTCTCGGAGATGTTCAAGGCCCCGGCCGAGGAGCTCAAGGACCGCATCGGCGCCACCCTGGACCGGCTCAAGGCGGCCGAGAAGCAGGTCGCGGAGCTGCGGGCCCAGGCGCTGCAGGCCCAGGCCGGGCAGCTCGTCGGGCAGGCCCAGGACGTCACGACGTCCGCCGGGACGTCGGTGCGGGTGCTGGCGCACCACGTCGGCGACGTGGCCGGGGACCAGCTGCGTTCCCTCGTGCTGGACCTGCGCGCCCGGATCGAGTCGGCCGGCGGCAACGCGGCGGGCACGCCCGTGCTCGTGGCCCTCACGGCCGAGGCCAAGGGCCGGCCCCTCGTGGTCGTGGCGACCAACGAGGCCGCCCGCGCGGCCGGCCTCAAGGCGGGCGCCATGGTCAAGACCGCCACCGGCGTGCTCGGCGGCGGGGGCGGAGGCAAGGACGACGTCGCCCAGGGCGGCGGCCAGGACGTCACGCGCGTCGGGGACGCGCTCGAGGCCGTCGTCGCCGCGGTGCGCGCGGCCTGAGGCGGACGTGAGCGCAGGTCAGGACGGGGCCGCCGTGGCGAGCGACGCCGTGCGCCGGGGGCGCACCCTCGGCGTCGACGTCGGACGTGCCCGCGTGGGCGTCGCGTCGGCCGACCCCGACGGCCTGATCGCCACCCCCGTGGCCACCCTGCGGCGGGATGCGCGTCGACGTCGTGACGTGGACGAGCTCGTCGCCCACGCACGCGAGCTCGACGTCGTCGCCGTGTACGTCGGCCTGCCGGTGAATCTGCGGGGCGAGCACACGCCGTCCACGCAGGACGCCCTCGACTACGCGGACGCCGTCGCCGCCGCCCTGGTCGAGGCGGGCCACCCCGTGCCGGTCCGGCTCGTCGACGAGCGGCTCAGCACGGTCTCCGCGCAGGCCGGACTGCGGGCCGCGGGCCGGTCCGTCAAGGACAGCCGCGGCGTGATCGACCAGGCGGCCGCCGTCGCGATCCTGCAGGCCGTCGTGGACGAGCAGCGCCGCACCGGCCGCTGGGCCGGCCAGGACCGGGAGCAGATCCGGTGACCGGCGACCACCAGCACGCGCGGCGTGAGGACCACTGGGACGATCTGCTCGGCGACGAGGCCGACGTCCACGACGACCTCGACGTGTTCGGCTTCGCCCACGGCGAGGCGGACGAGGCCGATCTCGGCGCCCCGTCCCAGCCGGTCGACGCGGCCGGCCCATGCCGGCCCCGCACGTTCCTGCGTCGCCGGGGCTCCGGGTCCCACCCGGCCCCGCGGGTCGATCGCGGCGCCGGCCGGCGGCGGACCGCGCTGGTGCTGGGCACGGTGCTCGTGGCGTTCGCCGTCGTGGTCGGGCTGATCGTGCGCGGGTTCCTGGGCGGCCCCGACCACACGGCCGTCGAGGGCGACGAGGTGACGTTCTCGGTGGAGCCGGGCGAGGACCTGGGCTCCGTGGCGGCCCGCCTGGACCGGGCCGGCATCGTGGCCTCCGCCCGTGCGTTCGAGCGCGCCGCCAGGGACACGGGCAGCGGTCTCGTGCGCTCGGGGGACTTCGTGCTGCGCGAGCGGATGCCCGCGGCCGAGGCCCTCGCGGTGCTCCAGGGCGCCGCGGACGGGGCCGTGCACTACGTGCTCGTGGAGCGCGGCCGGCGACTCACCGAGGTGCTGGACGCCGTCGCCGAGGCCACGGGGCTGCCCCGCAAGGAGCTCGAGGCCGCCGCCCACGACCCGACCCGCTACGGCGTCCCCGGGGAGGCGGGCACGCTCGAGGGCTGGCTCGACGCGGGGGAGTACCGCCTCCCCGTCGACGCCACCGCCGAGCAGGTGCTCGACTCCCTGATCCGGCCCACCCTCGCCGAGCTCGACGCCCTCGACGTCCGCGACCCGGCCGAGCAGCAGCGCCTGCTCACGATCGCCTCCATCCTCGAGGCGGAGGCCCTGCCCCAGGACTACCGGCAGGTCGCCGGCGCCATCGAGAACCGCCTCGCCCCGGACAACACCGAGACGCGCGGGCTCCTGCAGATCGACGCTACCGTCACGTACGGCCTCGGCGTGCGCAGCCTCAGCTTCACCTCGGGCCAGCGGCAGGACGCGTCGAACCCCTACAACACGTACGTGCACCCGGGCCTGCCGCCGGGTCCGATCGGCATGCCCTCCGACGCGGCCGTCGAGGCCGCCCTCGACCCGGCCGAGACGGACGCCTACTACTGGGTGACCACGGACATCGGCACCGGCCACACCGAGTTCTCCCGCACCTATGAGGAGCACCAGCAGCACGTGCGCACCCTGCAGCGCTACTGCGCCTCCAATCCGGGGGTGTGCTGATGCGCCCCACGCTGCGCGCGGCGGTCCTGGGCCGGCCGATCGCCCACTCGCTCTCCCCGGTGCTGCACGCGGCCGGCTACCGGGTCCTGGGCCTCGACGTCGACTACGGCCGACGTGACCTGGGCGAGGACGACGTGCTCGCCTTCGCGGCCGAGCACCTCGGCGCCCCGGGCGCGGCCGACGGCGGCGCGGCCGCGGCCCGCGGGCAGGACTGGCTCGGCTGCTCCGTCACCATGCCGCTGAAGCGGGCGGCCGTCGCCGCCGCCGGGCACGTCAGCGACCGCGTCCGGCTCCTGGGCACCGCGAACACCCTCGTGCGCGACCACCCCTCCGCGCCCGGGGTCGTCCACGCCGAGAACACGGACGTGGACGGCATCCTCGGCGCCCTCGCCGCGGCCGGCCTCGACCGTGCCGCCCGGGGCGGGACCGTCGGCGTCCTCGGGAACGGGGGGACCGCGACGGCGGCCGTCCTCGCCGCCACCACGCTCGGCGCGGACGCGGTGTTCTTCGGCGTCCGCGACGCCGCCCGCGCCGCCGAGGTGACGGCCCTGGCCGACGCGCTCGGGCTGCGCTGGGAGACCATCGGCCAGCCGGATCTGCTCCGGCGGGCACCGGGGCTGCGTGCCGTCGTCGCCACCCTGCCGCCGCGCGCCGCGGACGTCCTGGCCGCACACGTGCCGGCCGACGCCGCCCTGCCGCCCCTGCTGGACGCGGCCTACGACCCGTGGCCCTCCGTGCTGGCGTCCGCCTGGTCCCGGGAGGTCGGTCCGGTGGCGTCCGGGCTGTCCATGCTGCTGCACCAGGGCATCGAGCAGGTCCGGCTGTTCACGGCCCGGCCCCGCGCCGCAGCCGGGATGCCCGAGCCGGACTGGGCGGCGGTGACGCGCGCCGCGGCGGACGCCCTGGGACCGGCCGCCGGCTGAGCGTCGAACGCCGGATCCGGTGTGTCCCGTCCGGTCACACGTGACGGCGCGGCGCCCCGTGCGTGAGAGACTGCACGCCATGGTGCGCTGGTTGACAGCGGGGGAGTCTCACGGCCCCGCGCTCACAGGAATCGTAGAGGGACTGCCGGCCGGGATCCCGGTCACGACGCAGGACGTGCAGGACGCGCTCGCGCGCCGCCGCCTGGGGTACGGGCGCGGCGCGCGCATGAAGTTCGAGCAGGACGCGGTGACGATCCTCGGCGGCGTCCGCCACGGCCGCACCCTCGGCTCGCCTGTGGCGATCCAGGTGGGCAACACGGAATGGCCCAAGTGGGAGAAGGTGATGGCCGCCGATCCCGTCCCCGCGGAGGAGCTCGACGGTCTGGCCCGCAACGCGGCGCTCACCCGCCCGCGGCCCGGCCACGCCGACCTGACCGGCATGCAGAAGTACGGCTTCGACGAGGCCCGCCCCCTCCTCGAGCGCGCCTCCGCCCGTGAGACCGCCGCCCGTGTGGCCCTGGGCACCGTCGCCCGCGCCTTCCTCGGCGAGCTCGGCGTGCGGATCGTCTCCCACACCGTGGCCTTCGGGGAGGCCGCCCTGCCGGAGGGCCACCCGTTCCCCGTCCCCGAGGACGAGGCCCGCCTCGACGCCGACCCGGTCCGCTGCCTCGACCCGCAGACCTCCGCGGCGATGGTCGCCGAGGTCGACGACGCCCACCGCGCCGGGGAGACCCTCGGCGGCGTCGTGGAGGTGCTGGCGTACGGCGTGCCGATCGGCCTGGGCTCCCACGTCCACTGGGACCGCCGCCTCGACGCGCGGCTGGCGGGGGCGCTCATGGGCATCCAGGCGATCAAGGGCGTGCAGGTCGGCGACGGGTTCGCCACGGCCGCCCGACGCGGCACCGCCGCCCACGACGGGATCGCCCGCGGCGCGGACGGCCGCCCCCGGCGCACGACCGACCGGGCCGGCGGCATCGAGGCCGGCATGTCGACGGGCGAGCTGCTGCGCGTGAGCGCCGCGATGAAGCCGATCGCCACGGTGCCGCGCGCACTGCCCACGGTCGACGTCGCCACGGGCGCGGAGACCACGGCCCACCATCAGCGCTCCGACGTGGCGGCCGTGCCCGCCGCGGGCATCGTCGCCGAGGCCATGGTCGCCCTCGTCCTGGCCGACGCGATGCTCGAGAAGTTCGGCGGCGACTCCGTGGCCGAGACGCGCCGCAACCTCGAAGCGTTCCAGGCCGCGGTCCCCGCCCTGCCGGAGCCGGGCGCCGACGTCGTGGCGGACGGCCCGATGGGCGACCCCCTGCCGTGACCGACACCCCCGGGACCGCGCCGGCCCCGGGACCGGACCCGAGCACGCGTCCCGTCCCCGGGCCCGTCACCGTGTGCCCGTGGGAGGGCATGATCGGTGCCCTCGAGGCGCGCCTGACGGCCGCGGCCACGGTGGCCGCCGCGGCCGACGAGGACCCGGCCGCGCGCCCGGCCCGCCGGATCGTCCTCGTCGGCCCGATGGGGGCCGGGAAGACGACGGTCGGCCGGGCCCTGGCCGCCGTGACCGGGCTGCCCTTCGTGGACTCCGACGAGCTGTTCACCCAGGTGCACGGCCCGATCCCGGAGTTCTTCGCCGAGCACGGCGAGGCCGCGTTCCGGGCGGAGGAGGCGCGCGTCA
This sequence comes from Micrococcus sp. Mcc28, assembly GCF_024519775.1. Classification (NCBI taxonomy): domain Bacteria; kingdom Bacillati; phylum Actinomycetota; class Actinomycetes; order Micrococcales; family Micrococcaceae; genus Micrococcus; species Micrococcus sp. Mcc28. The sequence continues at coordinate 151,918 of NZ_JALJRH010000004.1, forward strand.
TCGGCCATGTGCTCGGCCGACCCGCCCCGTGCGTCCTCTCGTGCGGCGGCGGCGCCGTCCTGCATCCGGGCACCCGCCGCGCGCTGGCCGGGCCGGACTCCGACGTCGTCTACCTCGCGGTCGGAGAGGAGGAGGCGCTGCGCCGCGTGGGCGGCGGCGCGGGCCGCCCCGTCCTGGCCGGAGACCCCGCCGGGACCTGGCGGCGCATCCTCGCCGAACGCGAGGGGCTGTACCGCGAGGTCGCCGACCTCGTGCTCGACACCACAGGCCTGACGGCCGCCGAGGCGGCCTGGCGTATCGTGGGGGACGCCCACCGCCCCCGAAGGAGTGAGTCACACCCATGACCGACCGTGAGCCGGACATCACCGAGCAGGAGACCCCGGGGGCGGCGCCCGCGGCCGCTCCGGCCGCACCCGAGGACGTGACGGTCATCCCCGTGGCCGGCGGCCACGAGGCGACCGTGCACGGCGGCTACGACGTGGTGGTGGGCCGGGGCCTGCTCGCGCGCCTGCCGGACATGCTCGGCCCGACCGTCCGACGCGTGCTGGTCATCCATCCGCGCGCCCTCCGGGCCACCGGCGACGTCGTCAAGAACGACCTCGAGGCCGTGGGCCTGACCGCACTGACCGCCGAGATCCCGGACGCCGAGGAGGGCAAGCACCTGCAGGTGGCCGGGTTCTGCTGGCAGGTGCTCGGCCAGAACGACTTCACCCGGTCGGACGCGATCGTCTCCGTGGGCGGCGGCGCCGTGTCCGACCTGGCCGGCTTCGTGGCGGCCACGTGGCTGCGCGGCGTCCGCGTCGTGCACATGCCCACCACCCTGCTGGGCATGGTGGACGCGGCGGTGGGCGGCAAGACCGGCATCAACACCGCCGAGGGCAAGAACCTGGTGGGGGCGTTCCACAATCCGGCCGGCGTGCTGGCGGACCTGGACACGCTGCTCACCCTGCCGGCCAACGAGCTGATCTCCGGCCTGGCCGAGGTCGTGAAGTGCGGCTTCATCGCCGACCCCGCGATCCTCGACCTCATCGAGGAGGACCCGGCCCAGGCCCAGAACCCGCACTCCGCGCGGCTGCGCGAGCTGATCGAGCGTTCGATCCGGGTCAAGGCGGACGTCGTCTCCCGCGACCCCCGCGAGTCGGGCGCCCGCGAGGCGCTGAACTACGGCCACACGATGGGGCACGCGATCGAGCTCGCCGAGCGCTACCAGTGGCGCCACGGCGCCGCGGTGTCCGTGGGGCTGGTCTTCGCGGCCGAGCTGGCCCGCTCCCTCGGCCGGCTCGACGACGCCACCGCGGACCGCCACTGGTCGGTGCTGACGGCCCTGGGCCTGCCCGTCTCCTACCGCGGGGACCGGTGGCAGACCCTGCTCGAGGGCATCCGCCGGGACAAGAAGAACCGCGGCGACCAGCTGCGCTTCGTCCTGCTGGACGGGCTCGCGCAGCCCACCACCGTGGACATCCCGGACGCGTCCCTGCTCTTCGCGGCGTACCAGGAGATCGCAGAGTGAGCCGCCGCTGACCCCGGCCCCGCGCGGGGCCTCCCGTAGACTGGCCCGCGCACATCCAAGACCCCACCCACTGCAGGCGGACCCGTGACGGTCCGCGAGACCGATCGGGAGCACACACACGTGGCAACGAGCAACGACATCAAGAACGGCGCCGTCCTGAAGCTGGAGGGCCAGCTCTGGAACGTCACCGAGTTCCAGCACGTCAAGCCGGGCAAGGGCGGCGCGTTCGTCCGCACCAAGATGAAGAACATCACCACGGGCAAGGTCGTGGACAAGACCTTCAACGCCGGCGCCAAGGTCGAGTTCGCCACCGTGGACCGCTCCGACTACCAGTACCTCTACCAGGACGGCGCGGACTACGTGTTCATGGACGTCAAGGACTACGACCAGATCACCGTGCCCGGGGCCGTGGTCGGCGACGCCGCGAAGTACATGCTCGAGAACACCCAGGTGGTCATCGCCCTGCACGAGGGCACGCCGCTGTACCTCGAGATGCCGGCGTCCGTGGTCCTGGAGATCACCTACACCGAGCCGGGCCTGCAGGGGGACCGCTCGTCCGCCGGCACCAAGCCCGCCACCGTGGAGACCGGCGCCGAGATCCAGGTGCCGCTCTTCGTCGAGCAGGGCACCCGCGTCAAGGTCGACACCCGCACCGGCGACTACCTCGGCCGCGTCAATGACTGAGCGGGCCTCCGCCGGCTCCGCTGCCAAGCGGGGGACCACGGCGCGCAGCCGCTCCCGGCAGCGTGCGGTGGAGATCCTGTTCGAGGCCGAGCAGCGGGGCTCCAGCGCGCTGGAGGGCATCCGCACCCGCCGCGAGAGCACCGATCTGCAGGTGAACGCCTACACCCAGCGGCTCGTGGAAGGCGTCATCGCGGACCAGGAGCGGCTCGACGAGGCCCTGAGCTCCTACTCCCGCGGCTGGTCCCTGGACCGCATGCCCGCCGTCGACCGGGCGATCCTGCGCGTGGGGGCCTGGGAGCTGCTGTTCCAGGACGACGTGCCGGACGCCGTCGCCATCTCCGAGGCCGTCGCCCTGGCCGCCCAGCTGTCCACGGACGACTCGCCCGAGTTCGTCAACGGTCTGCTCGGCCGCCTGCAGCAGGTCAAGCCGACGCTGCTCGCCTGAGCCGCCGAGAGCTCCGTCACGAGGCCCGTCCCGCACCGCGTCATCCGCGCCGTGGGGCGGGCCTCGCTGGTAGAGTCGGCGACGTCCCGCGCGGGGGCCCACCGGCGCCCCGGGACGGACCACGCATCCTTTAAGAGCCGTCCTGTGAGGCGGGGAAGGAGGCGCCGGCATGGGAACTGACCCCGCCGCACCTCGTGCTGCCCGGACCGTGCTGTCCACGTCCGAGATCGACCGGGCGCTGACCCGGATCGCCCACGAGATCCTCGAGTCCAACAAGGGCGCCGAGGGTCTCGTCCTGATGGGGATCCCGCGCCGCGGGGCCCCCCTGGCCCGGCGGCTCGGCGCCCTGCTGGCCCGCATCGAGCCGGCCTTCGACCCCACCGCCGCCGTCGGTGAGGTGGACGTGACGCTCTACCGGGACGACCTCCGCCGCGGCACGGCCCGCACCCCGATGCCCACCCGCCTGCCCGAGGTCCCCCTCGACGGCGCCGTCGTCGTGCTCGTGGACGACGTCCTCTTCTCCGGCCGCACCGTCCGGGCCGCCCTCGACGCGATCGCCGACCTGGGCCGCCCCGCCGCCGTGCGCCTGGCCGTCCTCGTGGACCGCGGGCACCGCGAGCTGCCCGTCCGGGCCGACTTCGTGGGCAAGAACCTGCCGACCTCCACCGCCGAGCGCGTCCAGGTCCGGCTCATGGAGGTCGACGGCCCCGAGGGCACCGGCGAGGTCACTGAGGACGCCGTGAGCATCGTCGACCGTGTCGCGACCCGGGAGGGTTGAGCCGTGCGCCACCTGCTGTCCACCGCCGACCTCTCCCGCGCCGACGCCCTCGCCGTCCTCGACACCGCCGAGGAGATGGCCGCCGTCAACCAGCGCGAGGTCAAGAAGCTGCCCGCCCTGCGCGGCCGCACCGTGGTGAACCTCTTCCTCGAGGACTCCACCCGCACCCGCATCTCCTTCGAGGCCGCCGCCAAGCGGCTCTCCGCGGACGTGATCAACTTCTCCGCGAAGGGGTCGTCCGTCTCCAAGGGGGAGTCGCTCAAGGACACCGTCCAGACGCTCGAGGCCATCGGCGCGGACGCCATCGTGATGCGCCACTGGTCCTCGGGCGCGGCCCGCCAGCTGGCCGACTCCGGCTGGGTGCGCTCCGCCGTCGTGAACGCCGGCGACGGCACCCACGAGCACCCCACCCAGGCCCTCCTGGACGCCTTCACCCTGCGCCGGCGCCTCGCCGCGGCGACGGGAGAGGACCTGGTCGGCCGGGACCTGACCGGCATGCGCGTGGTGATCGTGGGGGACATCCTGCACTCGCGCGTGGCCCGGTCCAACGTGTGGCTGCTCAGCACGCTGGGCGCACAGGTCACCCTGGCCGCCCCGCCCACCCTGCTGCCCGTGGGCGTGGCCGCGTGGCCGTGCCAGGTCACCTACTCGCTGGACGAGGCCCTCGACGCCGGCCCCGACGCCGTCATGATGCTCCGCGTCCAGGCCGAGCGAATGGGCGGCGCCTTCTTCCCGTCCGCAGGGGAGTACACCCGGACCTGGGGGCTGACCGACGACCGCTTCGCCCGCCTCACCGCCGGCCGGGGCGCCCTGCTCGACGAGCCCGTGGTCATGCACCCCGGCCCGATGAACCGCGGCCTGGAGATCAGCCCGGCGGCGGCGGACTCGCCCCGCAACACCGCCCTCGAGCAGGTCGCCAACGGCGTGTCCGTCCGCATGGCGGTCCTGCACCTCGTCCTCAACCACGACCAGGAGGTCCGCCCGTGAGCGCCCCCAGCCCCGCCCCCCTGCTGCTGCGCAGCGCGCGCCTGACCACGGGCGAGACCGCCGACGTGCTCGTCGCCGAGGGCCGGATCGCCGCCCTCGGCCCGGACGCCGCGACCCACGCCGCCGGCCTCGACCCGGCCCCCGAGGAGGTCGACTGCGCCGGCCTGGTGCTGCTGCCCGGGCTCGTCGACCTGCACACCCATCTGCGCCAGCCCGGCAAGGAGGACGCGGAGACGGTCGAGACCGGCACCCGCGCCGCCGCGATGGGCGGCTTCACCTCGGTCCACGCGATGGCCAACTCGACGCCGACGGCCGACACCGCCGGCGTGGTGGAGCAGGTGTGGCGGCTGGGCCGGGACGCGGGCTGGTGCGATGTGCACCCCGTGGGCGCGGTGACCGTGGGCCTGGCCGGCGAGGCCCTGGCCGACCTCGGCGCGATGGCCGACTCGCAGGCCCGCGTGCGGATGTTCTCCGACGACGGCATGTGCGTCCACGACGCCGTGCTGATGCGCCGTGCGCTCGAGTACGTGAAGTCCTTCGGCGGCTTCGTGGCCCAGCACGCGCAGGAGCCGAACCTCACCGCCGGCGCCCAGATGAACGAGTCCGAGCTCTCCGGCGTCCTCGGCCTGGCCGGCTGGCCCGCCGTGGCGGAGGAGGCCATCATCGCCCGTGACGTGCTGCTGGCCCAGCACGTGGACTCCCGCCTGCACGTGTGCCACGTCTCCACGGCCGGCTCCGTCGAGCTGATCCGCTGGGCCAAGGCCCAGGGCGTGGCCGTGACCGCCGAGGTCACCCCGCACCACCTGCTGCTCACCGAGGAGCTCGTCCGCTCCTACGACCCCGTGTTCAAGGTCAACCCGCCGCTGCGCCGCGAGTCCGACGTGATGGCCCTGCGCGCCGGGCTGGCCGACGGCACCATCGACACCGTGGGCACCGACCACGCCCCACACACCGCCGAGACCAAGCAGTGCGAGTGGACGGTCGCGGCGATGGGCATGACGGGCCTCGAGACCGCCCTGTCCGTGGTGCAGCAGGCGATGGTGGACACCGGCCTGATGGACTGGGCCGGCGTCGCCCGCGTGATGTCCACGGCGCCGGCCCGGATCGCCGGCCTGACCGACCAGGGCCAGGCCGACGAGCGCGGCGTCCCGCGCGTCGGCGCCGTGGCCAACCTCGTGCTCGTGGACCCGCAGGCCCGCCGCACCGTGGACCCCGAGCAGCACCTGACCAAGTCCCGCAACAGCCCGTACCGGGGCATGGAGCTGCCGGGCGCGGTACGCCACACGGTCTACCGCGGCGCCCGCGTCGTCGCCGACGGCGCCCCCGCCCGGCCGTACCGCCACCCGGCCCTGACGGAGACGGGGGAGCGCGCGTGAGCATCACCTCCCTGGCCGCCGCCCTGGCGGCCCGTCCCGTCCCGCCGCGGACCCCGACGAAGGACTACGCGGACGTGTGGCTGCCGGTGACCCTGGGCACCCTGGCCGTCGTCCTCGTGCTGCTCGGCCTGCTGGCCCTCGGGTGGCGGGCCCGCCGCCGGGCGCAGGCCGGGATCCCGGCCCCGGCCCCCGTGCCGACGGCCCTCTACGACGCCGAGCCGACGCTGTCCGCGGAGGGCATGCACGTGGGCACGGTGCGCGGCGAGGACCGACTGGACCGCGTGGCGGTGCACGGCCTGGGCCTGCGCTCGCGCGCCGTCCTCGAGGTCCACGACGCCGGCACCCACCGCGGCCTGCTCGTGCTCCGCCCCGGGGCCGCCAACCTGTTCATCCCCGCGGACGACCTCGTCGAGGCCGGCCTGTCCGGCGGGATCGCCGGCAAGTTCGTCGAGCCGGGCGGGCTCGTCGCCTGGGGCTGGCGCCTCGGCGACGTCGAACTCACCTCCGCCTTCCGCCCCGACCGCCCCGAGGACCGCGACCGGCTCCTCGCCGCCCTGCAGACCATCATCGACCCCGCCCCGGCCGACCCGGCCGGCCGCGCAGGAGAAGGAGACCCCCGATGAGCACCCCCACCGACGACCTGGCCCTGCTCGTCCTCGAGGACGGCACCGTCCACCGCGGCCGGGCCTACGGCGCCCGCGGCCGCACCCTGGGCGAGGCCGTGTTCACCACGGGCATGACCGGCTACCAGGAGACCCTCACCGACCCGTCCTACGCGGGGCAGATCATCGTGCAGACCTCCCCGCACATCGGCAACACCGGGGTCAACGACGCCGACCGCGAGTCGCGGGCGATCTTCGCCGCCGGCTACGTGGTCCGCGACGCGGCCCGGCGTCCGTCCAACTGGCGCGCCGAGCGCACCCTCGACGAGGAGCTCGAGACGTTCGGCGTCGTCGGGATCCGCGAGGTCGACACCCGGGCCATCACCCGCCGCCTGCGCACCGAGGGCTCGATGCGCGCCGGCGTGTTCTCCGGCGAGCACGCCGCCCGCCCGGAGGCCGAGCTGCTGGCGGAGGTGCGCGCCCAGCCGTCGATGGCCGGCGCCCGCCTCGCGGAGTCCGTCACCACGGAGCAGCCGTACGTCATCGAGCCGGCCGAGCACGGCTGGGAGGGCGAGCCGATCGCCGAGATCGCCGCCCTCGACCTCGGCATCAAGGCCGCCACGCCGCGGCACCTGGCCTCCCGCGGCATCCGCGTGCACGTGCTGCCCGCGGCCACGGACCTGGCCGGCATCCGCGCCGTGGACCCGGACGGCGTCTTCCTGTCCAACGGCCCCGGCGACCCGGCCACGGCAGACGCCCAGGTGGAGCTGCTGCGCGAGGTCCTCGACGCCGGCCTGCCGTTCTTCGGCATCTGCTTCGGCAACCAGATCTTCGGCCGCGCGCTCGGCTTCGACACCTACAAGCTGAAGTTCGGCCACCGCGGCCCGAACCAGCCGGTGCTGGACAAGGCCACGGGCCGCGTGGCCATCACCTCCCAGAACCACGGCTTCGCCGTGGACGCCCCCCTCGGCGAGCCGATCGAGGCGCCGGAGTCGCGCTTCGGCCGCGTCGAGGTCTCCCACTGGTCCCTGAACGACCAGGTCGTCGAGGGCCTGCGCCTGCTCGACCGGCCCGCCTTCTCCGTGCAGTTCCACCCGGAGTCCGCGGCCGGCCCCAACGACACCCTCGACCTGTTCGACCGCTTCGTGCAGCTGCTCACCGAGCACCGCGCCGCCACCACCCCCGCCACCGAAGGAGCCTGATCCATGCCCAAGCGCACCGACCTGAAGTCCGTCCTGGTCATCGGCTCCGGCCCCATCGTGATCGGCCAGGCCGCCGAGTTCGACTACTCGGGCACCCAGGCCATCCGCGTCCTCAAGGAGGAGGGCGTCCGCGTCGTCCTCGTCAACTCCAACCCGGCCACGATCATGACCGACCCGGAGCTGGCCGACGCCACCTACGTCGAGCCCATCACCCCGGCCGTGGTCGCCAAGATCATCGAGAAGGAGCGCCCGGACGCCCTGCTGCCCACCCTGGGCGGCCAGACGGCGCTGAACACCGCCATCGCCCTCGACAAGGACGGGGTGCTCGAGCGCTTCGGCGTCGAGCTGATCGGCGCGAACATCGAGGCCATCGAGCTCGGCGAGAACCGCGAGCTGTTCAAGGGCGTCGTGGAGCGTGCCGGCGGCGAGTCCGCCCGGTCCCACATCGTGCACACGATGGAGGAGGCCCTGGCCGCCGTCGAGGACCTGAAGTACCCCGTGGTGGTGCGCCCCTCGTTCACGATGGGCGGCCTCGGCTCCGGCATGGCCTACGACGAGGCCGACCTGTACCGCATCTGCGGCGCCGGCCTGCAGTACAGCCCGACCTCCGAGGTCCTGCTCGAGGAGTCCATCCTCGGCTGGAAGGAGTACGAGCTGGAGATGATGCGGGACAAGAACGACAACGTCGTCGTCGTCTGCTCCATCGAGAACGTGGACCCCGTGGGCGTGCACACCGGCGACTCCATCACCGTGGCCCCGGCCATGACGCTGACGGACCGCGAGTACCAGAAGCTGCGGGACATCTCGATCAACGTCATCCGCGAGGTCGGCGTGGACACCGGCGGCTGCAACATCCAGTTCGCGGTGAACCCCGTGGACGGGCGCGTCGTCGTCATCGAGATGAACCCGCGCGTCTCCCGCTCCTCGGCGCTGGCCTCGAAGGCCACCGGCTTCGCGATCGCCAAGATCGCCACCAAGCTGGCCCTGGGCTACACGATGGACGAGATCCCCAACGACATCACCCAGAAGACCCCGGCGTCCTTCGAGCCGGTCCTGGACTACGTGGTCGTGAAGGTCCCGCGCTTCGCGTTCGAGAAGTTCCCGGCGGCGGATCCCACGCTGACCACCACCATGAAGTCGGTCGGCGAGGCCATGGCCATCGGCCGCAACTTCACGGAGGCCCTGCAGAAGGCCCTGCGCTCGCTCGAGCAGAAGGGCTCGGAGCTCGCGTTCCCGCAGGACGCCGACCCGCAGGCCCTGCTCGCGGCGGCGAGCACGGCCACCACCGACCGGCTCTCCCAGACCCAGCAGGCGCTCTACGCCGGCGCCACGATCGAGGAGGCCTTCGAGGCCACCGCGATCGACCCGTGGTTCCTGGACCAGTTCGTGCTCATCAACGAGGTCGCGGACGAGATCCGCGACGCCGAGGTCCTCGACGAGGCCCTGCTGCGCCGCGCCAAGCGGCACGGGTTCTCCGACGCCCAGATCGGCTCGCTGCGGCACATGGACGCCGCGGTCGTGCGCGGCGTGCGTCACGCCCTGGGCGTGCGCCCCGTCTACAAGACCGTGGACACCTGTGCCGCCGAGTTCGAGGCCTTCACCCCGTACCGGTACTCCAGCTACGACCTCGAGACCGAGGTCGCCCCGCACGAGGGCGAGTCGGTGATCATCCTCGGCTCGGGCCCGAACCGGATCGGCCAGGGCATCGAGTTCGACTACTCGTGCGTGCACGCCACCATGGCGCTGCGCGAGGCCGGCTACGAGACCGTGATGGTCAACTGCAACCCGGAGACGGTATCCACGGACTACGACATCTCCGATCGCCTCTACTTCGAGCCGCTCACGCTCGAGGACGTCCTGGAGGTCATCGCGGCAGAGGAGGCCTCCGGCGGCGTGCGCGGCGTCTTCGTGCAGCTCGGCGGCCAGACCCCGCTCAAGCTGGCCCAGCAGCTCGCCGACGCCGGCGTGCCGATCCTGGGCACCTCGCCCGCGGCCATCGACCTGGCCGAGCACCGCGGTGAGTTCGCGCTCGTGCTCGAGCGCGCGGGCCTGGTGGCGCCGAAGAACGGCACGGCCGTCTCCTTCGACGACGCCAAGCGCGTGGCGGACGAGATCGGCTACCCCGTGCTCGTGCGCCCCTCCTACGTGCTCGGCGGCCGCGGCATGGAGATCGTGTACTCCGAGGAGGCGCTGGCCCACTACGTGGCGCACGCGACGGAGATCACCCCCGACCAGCCGATGCTCGTGGACCGCTTCCTCGAGGACGCGATCGAGATCGACGTCGACGCCCTCTACGACGGCACCGAGCTGTACCTCGGCGGCGTCATGGAGCACATCGAGGAGGCGGGCATCCACTCGGGCGACTCCGCGTGCGTGCTGCCCCCCGTCACCCTGGGCCCGGACGTGCTCGAGCGCGTGCACCGCGCCACCGAGCGGATCGCGGCCGGCGTCGGCGTGCGCGGCCTGATCAACATCCAGTTCGCGCTCGCCTCGGACGTGCTGTACGTGATCGAGGCGAACCCGCGCGCCTCGCGGACCGTGCCGTTCGTCTCGAAGGCCACGGGCGTCCAGCTGGCCAAGGCGGCCGCGCGGATCGGCGTCGGCGAGAGCATCGCCGACCTGCGCGCGGCCGGCATGCTGCCCACGGCGTACGACGGCGGCACCCTGCCGATCGGCGCGCCCGTGGCGGTCAAGGAGGCGGTGCTGCCGTTCACCCGCTTCCGCACCGCGGAGGGCCGCGTGGTCGACTCGCTGCTGGGCCCGGAGATGCGCTCGACGGGCGAGGTCATGGGCATCGACAAGCACTTCGACACCGCGTTCGCCAAGTCCCAGTCCGCCGCCGGCGGCCCGCTGCCCACCTCGGGGCGCGTGTTCGTGTCGGTCGCGAACCGGGACAAGCGCACCCTCGTGGGCCAGGCCAAGCGCCTCGTCGACCTCGGCTTCCAGGTGGTCTCCACCGGCGGCACCGCCGAGGTGCTGCGGCGCAACGGCATCCCCGCGGAGGTCGTGGCGAAGATCGCCGACGCCGGGCACGAGGACGGCGCGGGCACCGTGCTGGAGCAGCTGCACGCCGGCACCGTCGATCTCGTGCTGAACACGCCCTCCGGCGGCGACGCCCGCACGGACGGCTACGAGATCCGCGCGGCCGCGACGTCGCTCGGCGTGCCGGTGATCACGACCACGGCCGAGTTCGGGGCGTGCCTGCAGGCCATCGAGGCCATGCGGTCCTACGAGTGGTCCGTCACCTCACTGCAGGAGCACGACGCGCGCCTGCAGCAGGCTGTCGCCGGTCCGGAGGCCGCGGCGTGACCACGACGGCGACGGGCGGCGCGGGGCCCCGCGCCCCCTTCGGGCGGCGGCTGGCCCAGGCCATGGAGACGGCCGGTCCGCTGTGCCTCGGCGTGGACCCCCATCCGGGCCTGCTGCGGCAGTGGGGCCTGAGCGACACCCCGGCGGGCCTCGAGGCGTTCTCCCTGACCGCCCTCGAGGCGGCGGTGGGTCCCGAGGGGCCCCGCGTGGCGGCGATCAAGCCCCAGGTGGCGCTGTACGAGCGCCACGGATCGGCCGGCCTGGCGGCCCTGGAGCGGCTGCTCGCGGCCGCCCGAGACGCCGGGGTGCTCACGATCGCGGACGCCAAGCGCGGTGACATCGGCTCCACCATGGACGGCTACGCCGCCGCGTGGATCGCCGATGCCTCGCCCCTGGCCGCGGATGCGGTGACGCTCAGCCCGTACCTGGGTTTCGGCACCCTCGTGCCGACCATCCGCGCCGCCCACGAGGCCGGCCGCGGCGTGTTCGTCCTCGCGCTGACCTCCAATCCGGAGGGCCGCGAGGTCCAGCACGTGGGCGAGGGGTCGGCCGAGGGATCGGTCGCCCGGCGCATCGCCGCGGCGGCGGCCGCCGAGAACGCGGCCCTGCGCGGCGACGACGCGTGGGGGCCGGTGGGACTCGTCTTGGGCGCCACGGTGGCCGCCGAGGCGGACCGCCTCGGCCTGGACCTGCCGGCCCTCGGCGGGCCCCTGCTGGCGCCCGGGTTCGGTGCCCAGGGCGCCACGGCCCGGGGCATGCGGGCCGACTTCGGGACGGCCTGGCCGCAGGTCTTGGCGACCTCGTCCCGCGGCATCCTGAGCGCGGGCCCGTCGGTGGCCTCGCTGGTGGACACGATCGAGGAGAATCGCGCCGCCCTGCGGTGACGCCCGCGTCCTCCCGGCGCGCCCGTGCCGTGTGGACGGGATGGTATCTTCCCTTTCGATCGGCTGTGCTCGTCGTCCTTGACGGTGGAAGGGTCTCGACGGGGCCGGTGAGGAATGAGAGGCATCGAGGTCAGACCATGGCGTTGCGGCAGCTCAGTGTGCAGGAGCGGGCGGAGGCCCGGAGGAAGGCCCTCCAGGCCCGCCAGGCGCGGGCGGAGCTCAAGGCGGCCTTCGCCGCCGGTGCGGTCGGCCTGGCCGACGTGTTCGCGCGCGCGGACACCGAGGACGCCGTCGCCCGCCTGCGGACCGTGGACCTGCTGCTGGCCCTGCCGGGCGTGGGCGAGGTCCGGGCCCGGGAGACGATGGCGGGGTGCGGCATCTCGCCGCGGCGTCGGCTGGGCGGCCTGGGCCGTCGTCAGCGCGAGGCGTTGATCGCCTATATTGGCCGGTGACCCCCACACCCCGGCGGGTCGGCGCCGGCCCGGGTGAAGGGCCTGCGAGGCCCGTCCCACCAGGAGGATGCGTGACCGACACGTTCGACCCCGGACCCGCCCCCGCCGTCCCGGTGGCCCGCACCGCCGTCCAGGAACGCCCCCCGGGCCCGGGCGTCACCGTCCTGGCCGGCCCCACCGCCGTCGGCAAGGGCACCGTGTCGGCCTACGTCCGCGAGCACTACCCCGAGGCCTGGCTGTCCGTCTCCGCCACCACCCGCCCGGCGCGCCCGGGCGAGGAGGACGGGGTGCACTACTACTTCACGACGCCGGAGGAGTTCGACTCCCTCGTCGAGGCGGACGAGATGCTGGAATGGGCCGTCGTGCACGGCGTCCACCGCTACGGCACGCGGCGCGACCGCGTGATGGAGGCCGTGGCGCAGGGCCGCCACGTCCTGCTGGAGATCGACCTGCAGGGAGCGCGCCAGGTCCGCCGTGCGCTGCCGGAGGCCACCTTCGTGTTCCTGGCGCCGCCGAGCTGGGAGGAACTCGTGTCCCGGCTGCTCGGCCGCGGCACCGAGAGCCCGGAGGAACAGCGCCGCCGGCTCGAAACGGCTAGACTGGAACTCGCCGCGGAACCCGAGTTCGACGCCGTCGTCGTGAACGACCGCGTGGAGCGGGCCGCCGAGGAACTGGTGAGACTCATGGGGCTGGACCCCGAGCGCCGTCCGACCGAGGCCTGAGGACCGGCCGCACCGACGCCGCACCCGGCGCCGACGTGACAGTGAGATGAAGACTTTGGAGACCCCGTGACCGAACAGTACGAAGGCATCGTCAACCCGCCCATCGACTCCCTGCTGGAGCGGGTCGACTCGAAGTACGCCCTGGTGCTCTTCGCCGCCAAGCGGGCCCGGCAGATCAACGCCTACTACTCGCAGCTGCACGAGGGGCTGTTCGAGTACGTCGGCCCGCTCGTGGACACCCAGCTGAACGAGAAGCCGCTGTCCATCGCCCTGCGCGAGATCGAGGCCGACCTGCTCGTGTCCCGCGAGGCCGTCGAGGCCACCCCGGAGGCCGACCTGGCCGCCGAGGACTTCGGCGACTTCTCCCTGCCGGGCGAGGACGACCCGTTCGCCACCCTCGAGTCGGCCGACGCCCACCAGCCGATGGGCGATCCCGCCGCCATCGAGGAGGCCGCCGAGACGGTGCGCGCCGAGGAGGGCACCTCCGAGGACGCCCCGGAGGCCTGAACCCGTCATGGAGATCGTCCTCGGGGTCGGCGGCGGCATCGCGGCCTACAAGGCGGCGCTGCTGCTGCGCCTGATGACCGAGGCCGGCCACGGCGTGACCGTGGTGCCCACCGCCAACGCCCTCGAGTTCGTGGGCGCGGCGACGTGGGAGGCCCTCTCCGGTCGCCCGGTCCGCACGGACACGTTCGAGGCGGTCGACGAGGTGAACCACGTCCGGCTCGGCCGGCGTGCGGACCTCGTGGTGGTCGCGCCGGCCACCGCCGATCTGCTCGCGCGCACCGCCGCGGGGATGGCGCCCGACCTGCTGGGCAACGTGCTGCTCACCGCCACGTGCCCCGTCGTCCTGGCCCCCGCCATGCACACCGAGATGTGGCACCACCCCGCCACGGTCGCCAACGTCGCCCTCCTGCGCGAGCGCGGCGTCACGGTCGTGGACCCCGCCGTGGGCCGGCTCACCGGGGCCGACTCCGGCGCCGGGCGGCTGCCCGAGCCCGCCGAGATCTGGGAGCGTGCGCAGGCCGCCGCGGCCGCGGGCGCCCCGCGCCGTCCCCGGGCCTCCGGGTCCGACGCCGAGCCGACACCCGGCCCGCTGGCCGGTCGCACCGTGGTGATCACGGCCGGGGGCACCCGCGAGGCGCTGGACCCGGTCCGCTACCTGGGGAACCGCTCCTCCGGCAAGCAGGGGGCCGCCCTGGCGCGCGCGGCCCTCGAGGCCGGCGCCACCGTGCGGTTCGTCGCCGGGTCCATGTCCGTCCCGACGCCCGAGGGCGTCGAGCGCGTCGTGCCCGTGGAGTCCACGCAGGACCTGCTCGAGGCCGTGCTGGCGGAGGCCGCCGACGCCGACGTCCTCGTGATGGCGGCGGCCGTCGCGGACTTCCGACCGGCCGAGGTCTCCGACGCCAAGATGAAGAAGGGCGACGACGGCGGCGCGCCCGTCATCGTGCTCGAGCGCACCCCGGACGTGCTCGCCACGGCCGTGCGGACCCGCTCCGAGGGCGGGCCCATGGCCCCGCTCATCGTCGGCTTCGCCGCGGAGACCGGCGACGCGACGTCCTCCGTGCTCGAGTACGGCCGGGCCAAACTGGCGCGCAAGGGCTGCGAGATGCTCGTGGTCAACGAGGTCGGCACGGACAAGGTGTTCGGCCGGGACGAGACCGCCGTGACCATCCTGTTCGCCGACGGCCGCCCCGCCGTGGAGACCGTGGGCTCCAAGGACCAGGCGGCGGCCGCCGTCGTGCAGGCGATCGTGGATGACCTCGCCGGTCGCGACCCCGCCGGCGCGTCGGGCCGCTGACCTAGACTGTGCGGCATGACCGATGCCGCCTCGCTGAGCCCCGCCCGCCACGCCGACCCGTATTCGGGGGTGGGCGGCGGAGAGCTCCGCCTCTTCACCTCCGAGTCCGTCACGGCGGGCCACCCCGACAAGATCTGCGACCAGATCTCCGACGCCATCCTGGACGCGATCCTCGCCGCCGACCCGTCGGCGAAGGTGGCCGTGGAGACCCTGACCACCACCGGCCTGGTGCAGGTGGCCGGCGAGGTGAACACCTCGGCGTACGTGGAGATCCCCAAGATCGTGCGCGAGACCATTCTGGACATCGGCTACGACTCCTCGGCCAACGGCTTCGACGGCGCCCAGTGCGGCGTGAACATCTCCATCGGCCAGCAGTCCTCGGACATCTTCGCCGGCGTCTCCCGGTCCCTCGAGGCCCGCGAGTACGGCTCGGCGGACGAGGTGGACGAGCAGGGCGCGGGGGACCAGGGCATCATGTTCGGCTACGCCACGGACGAGACCCCGGCGTACATGCCCATGCCCATCTACCTCGCGCACCGGCTCTCCGAGCGGCTCACCGCGGTGCGCCGGGCGGAGAACACGCCCATGCCGTACCTGCTGCCGGACGGCAAGACGCAGGTCACCATCGGCTACGCGCCCGGCCACGTGCCCACCACGGTCGAGGCCGTGGTGGTCTCCACGCAGCATCACGAGTGGGTCACGCAGGAGCAGCTGCGGGCGGACGTGGAGGAGCACGTGATCCGGCCCGTCATCGAGCGCTCCGGCCTCGACACCTCCGGCATGCGGATCATCATCAACCCGGGCGGCAAGTTCGTCATCGGCGGCCCCGTGGGCGACGCCGGCCTCACCGGTCGCAAGATCATCGTGGACACCTACGGTGGCATGGCCCGGCACGGCGGCGGCGCCTTCTCCGGCAAGGACCCGTCCAAGGTGGACCGCTCCGCCGCCTACATGCTCCGCTGGGTCGCGAAGAACGTGGTGGCCGCCGGCCTCGCCTCGCGCGCCGAGTTCCAGGTGGCCTACGCGATCGGCTCGGCCCGGCCCGTGGGCCTGTACGTGGACACCTTCGGGACGGCCACGGTGCCGGAGGAGAAGATCATCGAGGCCGTGAACGCGGTGTTCGACCTGCGTCCGGCCGCCATCGTGAAGGAGCTGAACCTCCTGCGGCCCATCTACCGACGGACCGCCGCGAACGGCCACTTCGGCCGGGACGACGCCGACTTCACGTGGGAGCGCACGGACCGCGTCGAGCAGCTGCGCGCTGCCGCCGGCCTCTGATCCGGAGGCGGGCATCACGGACACGCTGTTCGCCCTCCCGGAGCCGGAGGACGCGCCCCGACTGCCGGAGCGGGCCGAGGGGTGGCCGGAGCGGCCGATCGCCCGCGTCCTGCTGGACTCGCCCGTGCCGCACCTGGACCGCGAGTTCGACTATCTCGTGCCCGTGGCCCTGGACGACCGGGCGGTCCCCGGCTCCCGCGTGTCCGTCCGCTTCGGCGGACGGGCCATGACGGGCTGGCTCGTCTCGCGGGAGCAGGAGCCGGCCACCGGCGCCCAGCTCACCGAGCTCACCGGCGTGCTCACCGCCATCCCGCCGCTGACGGAGGAGGTCCTGGCGACGGCTCGCGCGGTGGCCCGCCGCCAGGCCGGCGTCGTCACGGACGTGCTGCGGGCCGCGGTGCCCCCGCGCGTTGCGCAGGTCGAGAAGGCCGCCCTGGCGGAGGACGCGGAAACCGCCGCGGACCACCCTGTGACGCTGACCGGCACGGACGCCGAGCGCCCGGAGCCTCCCGCGGCGGAGGAGGGCCTCGTGCCCACGGTGTGGGAGTCCCTCGAGGGGGGCACCGCGTTCGTGTCCGCCGTGCTGGCCGGGGACGCCGCGCGGGCGGCCGCCGTCGTGCCCTCGCGCCTGTTCGAATGGGACGAGGCGGGCGCGCTGGCCGCTCTGGCGCGCACGGTGGCCGCCTCGGACGGCGGCGTCCTGCTGCTGGTGCCCGACCACCGCGACCTCGACCGGCTCTGCGCCGCCCTCGACGAGCACGTGGGGGAGGACGCCTACGCGCGGATCGGCTCCGAGGACGGCAACACGCCCCGGTACCGCGCCCACCTGGCCGCGCTGCGCGGCACCCGGCGCATCGTGGCCGGCACCCGGGCCGCCGTGTGGTCGCCCGTGCGCGACCTGAGGCTGGTGGTGCTCTGGGACGACGGCGACGACGCGTGGGCAGAACCCCGCGCGCCCTACTTCCACGCCCGAGAGGTCGTGTTGGAGCGGGCCCGCGCGACCGGCGCGGCGCTGCTCTTCGCCGGGCCCTCCCGGTCCGTCCCGGTGCAACGGCTCGTCGAGTCGGGCTGGCTGCTGCACCTGGGCCCCTCCCGCGCGACCCAGCGCGAGCTCGGGCCACGGGTCGTCTCCACCGCCGACGCCTGGGAGACGGCGCGCGACCCGTTCGCGCAGCGGGCGCGGCTGCCGCAGGCCGCCTGGGCCGCCGCCCGCGCCGCGCTGCTCGGGCCACGGCCGGGCCCGGTGCTCGTGCAGGTGGCCCGGGCCGGCTTCATCCCCGCCCTCGTGTGCGAACGGTGCCGCACGCCCGCCCGCTGCCGCGTCTGCGCGGGGCCGCTGGGCTTCCGCGACGCGCGGGCCGCCCGGCACGGGGAGGTGGCCTGCCGGTGGTGCGGCACCCGGGAGCGCGGCTTCCGGTGCACCGAGTGCGGCGGCACGACGCTGCGGGCCGGCGCCCGCGGCGTGGACCGCACGGCCGAGGAGCTGGGCCGGGCGTTCCCGCGCGTGCCCGTGCACGCCTCCTCGGCGCAGCACATGCTCGGCTCGGTGCCGCCCGGGCCCTCCCTGGTGGTGGCGACCGTGGGGGCCGAGCCGGCGACGCCCGACGGCTACGCGGCCGCCCTGCTGCTCGACGGGGACAGCCAGCTCCAGCGCGAGGGCCTCGACGTGCCGGGCCGCGTGCTCGCCCGCTGGCTCGCGGCCGCCTGCCTGGTCCGCCCCGCCTCCGACGGGGGCGTCGTGGTGGTCACCGCGGACGCGGGGGAGGCGGTGAACGCGCTCGTCCGACGGGACCCCGACGGCTTCGCCGCGCGCCAGGTCGCCGAGCGGCGCGAGCTGCACCTGCCTCCCGCCGGCCGCCTCGCAGAGGTCACGGGGGAGGCCGCCGCCGTCGCGGAGTACCTCGAGCTCGTGGAGGCCGCCCGCCGGGAACGGCCGGACGAGGACGTCCACGAGGATCCGCACTCGGCCCCGCTCGATGGCGGCCCGGCGCGGCTGCCCTGGATTGGGCCGGTGCCGGACCCCGCCGACGAGACCCGCTCCCGCGCCCTGCTGATCTTCCCCTACGCGGCGGCCGAGGCCACCGTCGGCGCCCTGCGCGCCGCCCGGTCCGCAGCGAGCGCTCGGCGGGAGACCGCCCCGGTGCGGGTGCGGCTCGACCCGGCCGGGGTGCTCTGAGGGGGCGGCCGGACCGACCCGCAGCCCGAGGGGCCGGAGCGCGGCGACGCCGGGGCGATGACGGTGTCAGCGGCCGGCGCGGCGGAGCCAGTCGCGGATCAACGCCGCACAGGCGGCCGGCCGCTCGTAGTGCAGCAGATGCCCGACGCCGTCGAGGACGTGCAGCTCCGCCGTGCCGCCCGCGTCGTCGATCGCCGCGGCGAGCGCCTCCTGTGCCGGCACCGAGCCCAGCGGATCCTCCCGCCCCGCGACCAGCAGCACCGGCAGGCTGAGGCGGGCGGCGACGTCGGCCACGGAGCCCGTGCTCGAGGCGCGGTACGCCTCGGAGAGCATGCGTGCGGAGGCGAAGTCCGAGAAGTGGCGCCGGTGCTGGTCATGGGTGTACGCGAGGACATCCCTGTCCCTGGTGTGGGTCATGGCGAGCGTGGTCACCCACACGACCGGCGGCGCGCCCAGCAGCAGCCGCGCCGGGCGCTCGGGCAGGCGGGCGGCGACCTCGTAGTACCCCTCGGCGACGGCCGCCAGCACCCGACTCGACACGGACGCCGACGCCTCCAGCGCGGGTTCGGCGATGGGGTTGAGCAGGACCAGCCGTCCCCACCGGGACGGGTCCCGCGCGACCAGCTCGGCCGCCACCGTCGTCCCGTAGGAGTGCGCGACCAGCACGGGGGTCGCCCGCAGACCCAGGGCGGCGACGACGGTGGCCACCGCGTCCGCGTGATGGGCCACGGTGTGCTCGGCGTGGGGGAAGGGCTCCGAAGCCCCGAAGCCGGGCAGCTCGATCGAGTGGATCGGATGCTCCGGGAGCGCGTCGGCCAGCAGGGCGAGGCCGTGGTGGTCCCCGCGGAAGCCGTGCACGAACACGAGCGGGGCAGCGGCCGCGTCCCCCTCGGGTGCGCCGGGCGATCCCGGCGCGGCCACCGGAACGGGGGTGTACTCCCACACGGCCACGGACGACCGGATCCCGCTGACGGGGTCCGGGACGGCCAGGGTGTGCCGGCGGGGCGTCCGGGCCGGGTGGCCCGTGAGCACGCGGGGATCGGCGGGCGCCGCGGGCGGGCGCAGCAGATCGCGCAGGCGGACGGGCGGGCCCGGGGCGGCGGACGGCGTCGGGACAGGCACGTCCCCACCCTAGCTGTAGGAGGGCATGACGTTGTTGACTCGGGCCGGTGCCAACGAGGCCGGAGGAGCGTCTCCGCAGGAGGTATGAGGCCGATGGTAGTTGTAGTGGTTCACCCACACCGCCAGGGCCTCACGCCGAGCTTGCTCTGAGGTGTAGGGGCGGGCGTAGAGGACCTCATCGACCATCAGCCGGTTGTACCGTTCGACCT
>NZ_JALJRH010000050.1:0-384 GCF_024519775.1 Micrococcus sp. Mcc28
GAGGGGGGGAGGAAGGAGGGGAGAGAAGGGGAAAAAAGAGGGGAAGAAAGGAAAGAGGAGGGAAGAAGAAAAGGGAAGAGGAAGGAGAGAGAGAGAAGGAAGAGAGAAGGGAGGAAAAAGGAGGAAGAGGGGAAGGAAGAGGAGAGGAAAAAAGGGGAAAAGGGAGAAAAGAGAGAAAAGGAAAGGAGAGGGAAGGGGAAAGAAGAGGAAGGGAAAGAGAGAAAGAGGAAAAAGAAGGAGGAAGGGAAGAGAAAGGAGGAAAAAAGAAAGAAAGGGAGGAAAGAGAGGAAGGGGAGGAGGAGAAGGAGGGGGAAAGAAAGGGAGAAGAAAGGAGAGGAGAAAAAGGGGGGAAAGAAAAGGAGGAGGAAAAGAAGTGTTAGAAGG
>NZ_JALJRH010000051.1:0-378 GCF_024519775.1 Micrococcus sp. Mcc28
GAATAGATCCCCAGCAGCACACCGCCCACCGGGCGCATGAAGAAACCCACGCCGAAGGTGGCCAGGGCCATCAGCAGCGAGGTGTATTCGTCTTCCGCGGGAAAGAACTGGCGAGCGATGAAGCTGGCGAGAAAGCCGTAGACGATGAAGTCGTACCATTCCAGGGCGTTGCCGACCACGGCGGCAACCACCTGCCGGGTCCTGGAAACAGAGGGAGTCGAGACGCTCATGGGATGTTCCTTGGAGACTTTTGAGCCTTCTGGCGGGCTCGCTAAAGTGCCGGGCGCCTACAACACGCCCGGGGCAGTCAGGGACACGGGAACAGGAAGGGTCAGGACGGTTTGAGCCAGCTTTCCGCCAGGGCGCCCCAATAGGCCG
>NZ_JALJRH010000052.1:0-370 GCF_024519775.1 Micrococcus sp. Mcc28
CCGGGAAAGAGAAGAGAGAGAGAGGGGAAGAAAAGGAAAAAGGAGAGGAGAGGGCAGGGAGAAAAAGAGGGGGAGGAGGAGAAGAGGAGAAAGAAAGAAGAAAAAGAGAAGAAGGAAAGGAAGGGAAAGGAAGAGGGAAAGAGAAGAGAAGGAGAGAGGGGAAGAAGAGGAAAGGAAAGAGAAGAAAGAAAAGGGGGAAGGAGAGGGAAAGAAAGAAGAGGAGGGGGGAGAAAGAGGAGGAGAGGAGAAAAGGGGGAGGAGAGAGGAGAAAGAAAAAAAGGGGGAAAGAGGAAGGGAAGAGGAAAAGAAAAGGGGAAGGGCCCCGAGGGGGAAAGGAGGAGGGACGTCGACGGAGGGCACGGCCGCCCCC
>NZ_JALJRH010000053.1:0-367 GCF_024519775.1 Micrococcus sp. Mcc28
GATCACCCCGCGCACCTCATCGAACTCCACCCCCTCCACGGGCGAACCGAAGTAGAAAAAAAAAAGATAGAAAAAATGAAAAGGGGAGGAAAAGGGAGAGGAAGGAGGGAGGAAAAAAAAGGAAAAGGAAAGAGAAAGAAGAGAGGAAGAAGGGAAAAGAGGAAAAGAGGAGAAAGGAGAGAAGGGGGAAGAGGAGAAGAGAGGAGAAAGAAGGAGGAAGAGGAGAAGGGGGAAGAAAAAGAGGGAGGAGGAAAGGGGAGAGAAAAAGAAGGAGGAGAGAGGGAAAAAGGGAAAAGGGGAGGAAAAAAAGAAGAGAGGGGGAGGAGGGGGGAGGGAGGAGGGAAGTTAATGAGCGTGGTGGTGGGAG
>NZ_JALJRH010000054.1:0-346 GCF_024519775.1 Micrococcus sp. Mcc28
GAAAAGGGAAGAGAGAGGGAAAAGAGGAGGAAGAGGGAAAAGGGGGAGAGGGGAAGAGAGAAAGAGAGGAAGGGAGGAAGAGAAGGGGAAGAGGAGGAGAGGAAGAGAAGGGAAGAGAGAGAAGGAAGGGAAGAAGGGAAGGAGGAGGAAGAGAAGAAGGGAGAGGGGAAAGAAAGGAGAAGAAAAGGAAGGAGGAGAGGGGGAGGGGAGGAGAAAGGAAGAGGAGGAGGAGAAGAGGGGAAGAAAAAGAGAAGGAAAGGAGAAAGAAAAAGAGAAAGGGGAGAGAGAGAAGAGGAACAGGAGCCGGCACGGCAACGAGATTGCCGACATCCAGAAGGGTGACACT
>NZ_JALJRH010000055.1:0-342 GCF_024519775.1 Micrococcus sp. Mcc28
CACACGGTCTGCCAGGGCCCGTAGACCTCGGGCAGATCCCTCCATGCAATCCCGCGACTATGACGGTAGATGATAAAAAAAAAGAGAAAAAAGGAGGAGGAGAAAGGAAGGAAGGAGAGGAAGGGAAGGGGAGGGAGAAGAGGGGAGAGAAAAGAAAAGGGGGGGGAAGAGAGAAGAGGGAAAAGGGAAAGGGAAAAAGGGGAGAAGAGGAAGAGGGAAGAGAGGAGAAGGGAGGAGAGGAAAGAGGAGGAGGGGAAAGAGAGAGAGGAGGAGAGGAAGGGGGAGGAGAAGGCGCCGAGGAGGAAGGGAGAAGCGGCTCCTCCGGCGGCGAACGCCAGATCA
>NZ_JALJRH010000056.1:0-337 GCF_024519775.1 Micrococcus sp. Mcc28
GAACTCGACGCTCCGATCATCCGCAAGGACATCGACGTCGCCGAGATGATCAAGTACACCTGCAACGTGTGGCACGCCACCAAGGTGACCTTCGCCAACGAGATCGGCAACATCGCCAAGGCCGTCGGCGTCGATGGTCGCGAAGTGATGGAAGTGGTCTGCCAGGACAAGACCCTCAACCTGTCCCAGTACTACATGCGCCCAGGCTTCGCGTTCGGCGGCTCCTGCCTGCCCAAAGACGTGCGTGCCCTGACTTACCGCGCCAGCTCCCTGGACGTCGACGCGCCACTGCTCAACTCGCTGATGCGCAGCAACGAATCCCAGGTACAGAACGCCT
>NZ_JALJRH010000057.1:0-331 GCF_024519775.1 Micrococcus sp. Mcc28
GAGAAGGAAGGAAGAGAGGAAGGAGAGGAGGGGAGGAAAGAAGGAGGAGGGAGAAAAGAAGAGAGGGAAGAGGGAAAAGAGAGAAAGGGAAGAGGGAAAGGAGAAAGGGAGGGAGGAAGAAGGAGGGAGGAAGGGGAGGAAAAGGGAGAAAAAGAAGGAAGAGGAGGGGAAAGAGAAGAAAACAAGAAGGAAAAGGGAAAAAGAGAAGGAAAGGAAGGGAGAAGGGGAAGAAAGGGAGGGAAAGGGGAGGAGAAAAAGGGAGAGGGAAAGAAAGGAAAGGAAGGAAAGAGAAGACGGCGCTGCTCTTCTCCGGCCTCGGCACCCTGCTCTG
>NZ_JALJRH010000058.1:0-330 GCF_024519775.1 Micrococcus sp. Mcc28
CACCAGCGGGAAGAAACACTGGCCGCCTATGGGCAGAACTCAATGGCCCTTGACAATCTCGCACAGATCGCTGTCCGGCATAACCTCAGCTGGAGAAGTTGGGGCGGGTGAGTTGTTGCCCTCCGCCCTGGTGTCGGAACCGCATCATGCCGGATCGTGGGCGCATGAGAGTGACAGTCCGTGGAAACCGCTTGGTGAGCCTAGGTGTTGTGGGTCATGAGGTTCTTGCCACGAGGCGCCGGCTGAGATGAGACGAGTGGGCCTCTCCCGCAGGAGGGCGTGTCAGATGGTCTGTGTAAGCCGTACCGAGAGGAACGGTAAGAATCATGA
>NZ_JALJRH010000059.1:0-328 GCF_024519775.1 Micrococcus sp. Mcc28
GGGGGGGCGAAGAAGGACGGAGGGGGAAGAGAGAGGGGGAGGAGGGGAGAAGGGAAGGGGAAGGGAGAAGGAGAGAAGAGGGAAGGAAAAGAGAGGGAGGAAAGAAGAGAAAGAGAGAGAGGAAAGAGAGAGAAGGAGGAGAAGAAGGGGGAGGAAGGGGGGAAGAAGGGAGAAGGGAAAGAGAAGGAAGGGGAAAAGAGGAAGAAAAAGAAAGAAAAAAAGGAGGAGGAAAGGAGAAAAAGAAAAGGAAAAGAAGAAGAAGGAGAAAAGAAGGGAAGAAAGGAAGAGAGGAAAGGAAGAGTGGAATTATGGGAAGAGTGGTGAGGAC